>JBFMDV010000035.1 GCA_040753875.1 Candidatus Zixiibacteriota bacterium
ACTTCGTGTACTTTGTCATCGGCGTATCCTTTCGTGGGTCGTGCTTCTACACGACCGCTTCGGTTTTGAGTTCACCGAAAGGCTACGCTACTTTTTTGCCTATTTCCACACCTTTTGAAATTAACTCCCAAGAAACTTATTACCGTTGCCAACCTCATAGGATGCATTAGAGATCTTGTGCCATATGATTGGATTGAGATTGTCAAAGCCAATGTGGCGGCATTGAACACAGATATCTGCATGAAGTGGAACGACTACATGGCGACCGTTTTGTCTTCGTGACAGACAGACATCGCCCACAACACAGACCAACCGACCCCCGGGTACAAGAACGCGAAATACACCATGCCAGACCTTTTCGATCTCAGAAAGAAATATCTCGTAATCGTCAATGTGTCCGAGTTGGTCTGGGTGTTCGTTGTAACGCTTGAGGTTCCAATATGGGGGCGACGTAATGGCCAAATGGATAGATTCGTCAGGTATAGTTGACAAGTCTCTTGCATCCCCGAGAATCAGTCGGTGGTAAGTCTCAGCAGTGGCTGGAGGTAACTTACTGGGGCTAACGGAAGTCATAGCTGCTTGATCTTTCCTGTGTGCGCCGCAACATGGGCAAAAAGTGATTGAGCAAACGACTCAAACCGCAGGTCGGATGCCGGTTCCGAATATCTGCCTCTTCGACCCCCGCAGCATCTGCCATTAAAAAGGAAGCTACCGTATAGTGGCCTTCAAGAACTATGCGCCTGCAAAAGTGCTCGTACCTTTGTGCATACGAAGCGTCTTTGAACTCAGGGAAAACCGCGAAATGGGGTTCTGTAACTCGAACAGGTGTCCTGGACTTGGGACAGTCCTCTAATAAGAAAAAATACCCGAGCCAAGGCCGAGTGGCTGATCTGAAGGTACCCTCGCGGAATGCAGTCCATAGGTCAAGCGCAGAGCCCATTGCCTCTTCTGTTCTGTTATTGAAATTATTTCCGAAAGAAGGTCCTACCTGCGACTTCAACTCAACGGCCAGAACCAATTGGCCATTGTCAACGGCTAAGATGTCCCACTCCTTTGTCGGACGAAAATAACCTGGTAACTCGAGAGCCTTCTTCCGAAAAACGCTCTCTTTACTAAGGCCAGCTTCCAAAATTAAGTCTTCTACGAATTCAGAGAAGCCATCCATCTGGGCTCCTCCCGTGACCGCCGATCGAAACCCTTGGTCCTTTTGGCCCGACGCACCTTGCTTTTCCGCTTGGGCAGTCCTTGTTTGCCAGTAATGCGAAACCGCACCTGACAAGCGTTTGTCAACATCCTTCAGAATGGCCATTAAACAATAATAGTCATTGCACTAGGCCGTGTCATTAACTGTTTGCCTATACTGAATCACATATCTAAGTTCTCGTTCTTCGCTGGTCGGATTGTGATTATATTGCATTTCAAAAGACTAAGGCGTTGGTAGGCCGCTTGGAACACATCATGCAGCACTTCCTCTCCCGTTCTCAACTTTTTTCCCAGCTCGATCCCAAGGCGCTGGCCGAGGTGGCGGATGCGGCTGCCGTGCGCGAGACGTCACGCCAGGAGATGATCTTCTTTGAGGGGGAAATCGCCCATGCCTTCTACGTGGTTGGAAAGGGAAAGGTCAAGATCTTCAAGATGTCCCCCGATGGCAAAGAGCAAATTCTGATGATCGCCGGGCCAGGGGATTCGTTCGCCGAGGCGGCCTTGTTCGCGGGTGGGAAATACCCGGCCTCGGCGCAGGCGCTCGAGGATTCCACTCTGGCGGTAATCGCACGGGATAAGTTTGTGGCTCTCTTGGGGAGAAATCCGGACATTGCAGTCAATCTGATCGCCCGTCTCTCGGGGCTGCTTCGCAAGATGACCGCGCTGGTGGAGGAGTTGTCGCTCACCGATGTTACCACCCGGCTGGCGCATTATTTGATCGGTCTCGTGAGTCAGACCCCACCGCAAGCGGTGGGGTACCCTTCGGGAGCCAGACTGCCGGAAGGGCGTCGCGCTGAGCGGAGTCGAAGCGTGCCCGATGCGGGAACAGTGACAATCACGCTCTCGGAGAAAAAGGCAGTGATGGCGAGCCAGTTAGGGACAATCCCGGAGACGTTGTCACGGTCGTTCGCCAGGCTTACGCGCGAAAAAGTGATCGCGATCGACGGCCCGAAAATTGAGATACTGGACTTGGTCAGGCTAAAGGAGCTGGCGGGGGGAGAGTGAGATTACACTGACTGTTCGCCGATTCGCTTGCGGTATGTCAACAGGTCCGCATCGGTCAGTTCTGTTTCTTCGACCAACCTATAATGGCGTTCGTTTGAAACGCGTACCCCGTCTGGAGTCTCCTCAAACATGAACAAGGCAATGACGTCGCTTTTCATGAACTGAGCTGCGATCGGTTTGCAGATGAGTGAAGGGAACTTGGCACGACACATCGCGAGGTCCTGCTCAATCTGGACTACTCCAATTTTGTCTTTGCCACCTTTTCCCTGCACTGGGAAGGCATAGTGAACGCCCTGCTTGTCAACACCGACATAGAACTCATCCGTTTCCACCTGCCCCATTCCCGGAATAGCCGTACGCAGATGACTTTGGAGTGAGTAACAGACAACACCAGTGAAGACGTCAATCAAACGATTGTACCGGACCTTCGCGAGAAGACCTTGTTCATCGTTTAGTGCATACCTGGCTATAATGCCGGGGGTAGCGTCTGGTATTTTTGTCTCGGCGAGAAGTTCATTGGGTGCAATGTTAACAAGTTTGGTCAGAAAGAACTCATAGTGAGATCGACCGACTGATCGAATGGCCCAAGACATGTCCTCCGGCGCCCTTTTCCTGATGCTGTCCGGCAAACCGGCCCGATACCGGAAAGTGTATAGAATATCACCAAGGTTCTTGGGCAATTCGATCTTTAGGCTCTTGGCGATCTGAGCGATTTCGTCTCTTGAAAAGCGAACAACCGACAAGTCCTTTTCGAAGTGGTTGAAGAACAACCGCTCAATGATCTTTGTGTAACGATTCTTCTTTTCTGACATTTGGTGCTATCCCGGCCACGTAAGTATAAGTATCTCTTCACGCAACTCTGATTTGGACGCCGTAGCAGCCCTCATCCTAAAGAGTTCAATTGCTTCGACCTTATAGCCCAATCCTGTAGCTATCTCAGCCAAGAACTCACCGGTCCTTATCATCACTTGAAGGTACGATGCCTGATCGCCGACAACATATGCCAGTTTTGCACCCGGGCGCAACACCGTTCTTAGGTCGGCCAGGTGCCTCTTCATGCCGCCAAAATAGAGCTTAGTAACCCTGGGATAAAGTCTCTCGAAGCCCGATGTCTTACCCAACGAAATCCTTCGCCGCTCAATCTCGGTAGTGATTTGCTCGATTCTCTCATTACCGTTGATCAGAAGGTCATCATCGTCACCCTTATAAACTCCGCGCGTATTTGATCTGATCAGGTCCTTTTTCATCCCACGTAATTCATCGTTGCTTGATATCAACCCAAGAACAACAGACTCCAAGCGGGTCGTACGGGTATAGTCCTTCTCGTTGGGATAGGGCGGTGACGTTATGACTGCGTCAATGGTAGTGGGCGGAATCACAGAAGAGAGATTACGGGAATCACAACAAAGGACTTTTGTACGCGCGTGTCTACTGCCACTGAGACTAGCCAAATCTCTCGCCATCGTGCGGACCTCGGCCAACCACGTGGAGACGACGGGTACATCCGCTTTCACCTTGCCAAGTCCGACCTCCGGCCCAAAACGCAGATTACCAATTCCGCAAACCAGCGCCTTGGCCAGGGCAATTCTATAATGGTCCAGGAGATACGACTCTGAATGTCGCTCCATTGCCTCGCGGAGAATTAAGACTTTGTGCAATGGTACCGGGCTAATCGAGTTTTTGATAAGCAGCTTCATCTGCTCTTCGGGGAGGGTGCGCAATCTGCAGTGAGCAGGCGGTTTGGAATGAAGAACGCTGTCATCGATACCGGACGCGCGAATTGATCTCAGAGCTGCGCCGGCAACCCTCTCTGAATTCTCCTTCATTTCGTCAGCATTCACACGCCAATCGAGCTTTACCTTGGTCGCAAGACAGGCTATCGGGTTCACCTCAACCCCAATACTCATCACTCGATTCAGCCGGGCCTCAACGAGAGTAGTTCCGGTGCCACAAAAAGGATCCAAGACGGTGCTCTTGTGATCCAGATTGAACCGTCTGAGATAATCGCGGACGAGATGTGGCGGGAAAGACAGGACGAATCTGTACCAGTTATGAACCCTGCCGTCCGAGCAATCCACTTTGTTTGTCTCGCGTCCAGTGCGGACTGGGGTTGCACCAAACATATGCTCCTGAACAAGTCTTGCCATAATTGGATATACTCCCGCCAATGCGATTCTGTCAATAACATTTGCCGGGGCTGAGCCCGGCTGCACAAAGCGCTATCCTTGCAGCACCTTCCTCAAATGCTCGCCCGTGTACGACCCCTTGGTCTTCGCGACCTGCTCCGGCGTTCCCGTTGCGATAATGCGGCCGCCGTCATCTCCCCCTTCCGGACCGATATCAATAACCCAGTCAGCCGTCTTGATGACATCGAGATTGTGCTCGATCACCAGCACCGTGTTGCCGCGGCTGACCAGTTCGTTCAGCACGCCAAGAAGCATGCGGATATCTTCAAAATGGAGGCCGGTGGTCGGTTCATCGAGAATGTACAGTGTTTTGCCTGTGGCCAGCTTGGAAAGCTCCGCGGCCAGTTTGACACGCTGCGCTTCACCGCCCGAAAGCGTAGTAGCCTGTTGGCCGAGGTGGATGTATCCAAGGCCAACATTGGCGAGGGTGAAGAGTTTCTTCTTAAGGCGCGGGATATGCTCGAAGAAACTGAGCGATTCGTCGACCGTCATATCGAGCACATCGGCTATCGATTTCCCCTTGTAGGTAACTTCAAGCGTCTCGCGATTGTACCGTTTTCCCTTGCAGACCTCGCACGGGATATAGACGTCCGGGAGGAAATGCATCTCGATCTTGATGATACCGTCCCCCTCGCATGCTTCACAGCGCCCACCCCGGACATTAAACGAGAACCGACCCGGCTGATACCCGCGCGCTTTGGCCTCCGGCAGCGTGGCGAATAAATCCCGTATCAGCGTGAACAGGCCGGTGTAGGTGGCCGGATTAGACCGCGGCGTACGGCCGATTGGCGATTGATCGATATCAATCACCTTGTCAATCAGTTCCAGTCCCTCGATCCGCTCATACGGCAGTGCCGGTTCGCGGCTGTTGTAGAAATGGCGCGCGCAGATACGATAAAGTGTCTCATTGACCAAAGTCGATTTCCCGGAACCGGAGACGCCGGTCACGGCGATGAACACGCCCAGCGGAAACTCTACCTCGACGTTCTTCAGGTTATTGCCGGAGGCACCCAGCAACTGGATCTTGTCGCCGTTCCCGTCACGTCGTCGTTTTGGCGTGTCGATCTGTCGGGCTCCGGCCAAGTACTGACCGGTAATGGAGCGCCTGGTTTTTCGGATCTCCTCGGGCGTTCCGGAAGCGACTACTTCACCGCCGTGGATACCAGCGCCGGGGCCGAGATCTATAACATAGTCGGCGCTTTCAATCGTCTCGCGGTCATGTTCTACCACAAGCACGGTGTTGCCGATATCGCGCAACTCGATCAGGGTGTTCAGCAGCTTCTGGTTGTCGCGTTGATGCAGGCCGATAGAGGGTTCATCGAGAATGTACAGCACGCCGACCAATCGGGAGCCAATTTGAGTGGCCAGGCGGATTCTCTGGGCCTCGCCACCCGAAAGAGTGGCGGCCGCTCGGCTGAGCGTGAGATAGTCTAGGCCGACATCACAAAGGAATCCAAGCCGTTCCCGAATTTCCTTGAGAATCTGCCGTGCGATCAACTGCTGGCGTTTGGTAAGACTGACTTCGTCAAAGAACTTCCGCGCCCGCTTGATTGGCATGTCGCAGATGCTGTCGATTGTCTCGCGGTCGATTATCACCGCCAGCGCTTCGGGTCGGAGTCGCGCCCCTTTGCACGAGGGGCAGTTGGTGACCGTCATGTAGTTTTCGATCCACTGGCGGATATCATTGGAATCGGTCTGGCGGTACCGTCGCGCCAGATGCGGGATCACCCCTTCAAAGCGGGAGCGATACACGCCCGAGCCACGCCCTTTGCCGGAGAGATGCTCGTATTCAAACTGTACTTCCTCACGGCCGGAACCGTACAGAATTATCTGGCGGGTTTTCTCCGGCAACTGATTGAACGGCGTCGAAAACTTGAACTTGTAGTGGCTGGCCAACCCCTTCAGCATGTAGCGGTACCAATTGGACATGTCGGCACCGCCCCAGGGTTGGATGGCGCCGTCGTTGATGGAGAGATTCGGATTCGGAATCACCAGTTTGGGATCGATCTCCATCTTCTGACCCAGACCGTCGCACACTTTGCACGCGCCAAACGGCGAGTTGAATGAAAAGAGGCGCGGTGTGGGTTCCTCGTAGCTGATGTTGCAGTTGAGACAGGCAAACTGCTGCGAATAGAGCAGGTCCTGGTTCTTGATGTTAATCAGCACGGTTCCCTGAGCCATCTTCACGGCAGTTTCCACGGAATCGGCTAGGCGGCGTTTGGAGCTCGCTTTCACCACCAGCCGGTCGATCACCGCCTCAATCGTGTGCTTCTTGTTCTTTTCGAGCTTGATATCGGAGTCCGACTCCACCACCTCGCCATTGATGCGGAGTCGCACGAATCCCTCGCGGCGGGCTTCTTCGATAATCTCCCGATGTTCCCCCTTCTTGCCGCGCACGAGCGGCGCAAGCACCATGAGGCGAGCCCCTTCTTCGAACGACAGCACCGAATCGACAATCTGCTCGACCGTCTGCTGGGTGATCGGCTGGCCGCATTTGACACAGTGCGGCACACCGGCACGGGCAAAGAGCAGCCGGAGGTAATCGTAAATTTCGGTGACCGTGCCGACAGTCGATCTCGGGTTTTTGGCAGTCGAGCGCTGTTCGATTGAGATGGCCGGCGACAGCCCCTCGATAAAATCGACATCGGGCTTCTCCATCAACCCCAGGAACTGGCGGGCGTAGGCGGAGAGGGATTCCACGTAGCGGCGCTGACCCTCGGCATAAATGGTGTCGAACGCCAGGGAACTCTTGCCGGAGCCGGACAGGCCGGTGATGACCGTCAGGGTCTCGCGGGGGATTTTGACATCGATATTCTTCAGGTTATGTTCGCGGGCCCCTTTGACCCACAGGAACTCTTTGTTTTCTCTATAGCGATCGTGGTTGTTGGCCATCTTTTTTTCTCCGTTCGGGCAACCGGGTAATATACGCCAATCCGGTGCCGGAGCCAAGGCGGATTCTGCGATGGGAAATCACATTGTCGCCCACTCCGTCGGGTCACACTTGTCCGTCTTCGGCGTCCAAGCAGGACCCGACGGAACGGCGCAGAGAACGTCTGAGTCACTTTTCTGCATGGGCTGTCGGGTCACACTTGTCTGCCTTCGGGGTCCAAGGGGGACCTGACAGAACAGACAGCGGAAAGTCGGGGCCGCCTGTAACAACCACTCATTATCGAAGCAGGATGTAACGGCTCTAACATACGTAGCATAGAGCGCAATCACTTAGATCATGAATCGATGAACCTTGACAATATCGCTCCGCAAATACTTATTGACGGCCACGATGCACGATATGCACCAGGAGTTTTTCGATCGTCTGGCCGCTGAGTGGGATCTTACCTTCACGGCCGAGGACCTGGAGCGCCTTCAGCATGTGGTGAACAACATGCCGGTCCATAGGGGTATGCAGATCCTGGACCTGGGGTGCGGCACCGGTATCCTTTTCGATATGCTGCGGCGACTCGTTGGCACCAGGGGGAGTGTCACGGGGGTAGATTTTTCTATGGAAATGGCGCAAAAGGCGCACAGGAACTTCCCGTTCGCCAACGTGCATGTAGTGGATGCCGATGCCTCCGAACTCCCGTTCGGGGCAAACTTGTTCGACATGGCGGTAGCGTTCGCGGCTTTTCCCCATTTCGTGCACCAGCAACGGGCGCTCGATGAACTGCACCGGGTGTTGAAGCCAGGCGCACGCTTCTATATTCTCCATCTGCAATCGTCAAAGGAACTGGCGGCGATACATCATCGGGTAGGGGGCGCGGTGGCGAAGGACACACTGCCGTCCGCTGAGAACCTGCGCCAGATGTTTGCCTCGGGGCAGTTCTACGACATCCGTATCGAAGACCATCCCGGTCTGTTTCTGGCTTCGGCCACGAACGCCGAGTAGGGCACGGCAACTCTCGTGTCTGGTGCGGGCCGTCAATATCGCTTTATCGCCCACAGCGCCTTATATCTGGCGCTGGCCATCCTGTTACCGTTGGCATTTCACGCGCTCGGGATCGGCGGCAGGGTATTTCTGCCGATGCACCTGCCGGTACTTCTGGCCGGCTTTCTGGTTGGCCCCGGCAGCGGTGTTGTTGTGGGCCTGATTGCCCCCGGACTTTCCTTTTTGCTCACTGGAATGCCGCCAACCTATGCCGTGCCTCTTATGTCGCTCGAACTCCCCATGTACGGTCTGGTCGCCGGCATTACCTACCGCCGCCTGCATCTGAATATCTACATCGCACTCGTTCTGGCCATGATCGTGGGCCGCATCATGTTCGGATTAGGGTTGTTCGTGCTCGGGATGTTTATGGAACTTCCGTACAGCGCAGCGACCTTTTTTTCAACCGGTGGGGCGATTGTCACCGGCCTTCCGGGGATAGCCGTGCAACTGGTTCTGATACCAATTATCGTTGCGGGCTTAAATAGGCACCGGACTGTCGATTCGGTCCGGTGACGGCCATTCGTATTGGCGGGTTACTTGGTTTGGCAGTGGTTATCGGGTGGAAGGAGGACGAAGCTTCGCTCTTCCTCTACTGTCACCTGTTTGAAGACCGGGCATTTGAGGCAATTGCCGAACTTGACCGCGAAACTTCCCTGTACCTTGCCGCCGCAGAGAGTTCCGGTGACTGCCCAGCAGACGCGACCGGCGTTAGTGCCATGGTTGATACCGTCGTGAATCTTGCTGGTTGAGACCGGACAAATCCCCAGCTGGTCGGCATTTTCGCCGCCCGGCTCGCGGCCACAGTTCATCAACTGCCAACAGTTCTTGCTGAATTCCATGCAGGCTGCCCCTTTATATCAGTTCGACATCTCATCGGCTGTAGCTCCTCTATCGGCACAGAAGTCATCGACCATTAGCCTTGGGGGCAACAAGGAGGTGAATTGCACCAACCATCCAAACATCGTATGACGAGTGGTAGATTGACAGGGTAGCTCCAATCGTTAGATTAGCGATATGACAGACAGCTCCGTTTATACGCAGACCACGCAGATGCTGGCTTTGTGCAAGTTCGGCGGCGTCGGGCCGCGGCTTTTCGATGCCCTGTTCGGCCACTATGGGAGTCTGCCGGCAATTCTGGACGCGGACCGGCAGTCGCTTCTGTCAATACCGGGCATGACGGAGGCGTTGGCGGACAAGATCAAGCGGGCGAACGGTTCACTCGAACAGGCAGACCAATACGCCGGATTTCTCAAGGAGCGAGACATTGCGATCACCACGCGTCTCGACGATGCTTACTCTCATCACTTGTTCGAGCTCAACGACCCGCCCACCCTCCTCTATGTTCGCGGTCGCATGCCGGACACTGACCGGAAAAGTGTCACGCTGATGGGAGCCGAAGATGCCACCAATACCGGGCTGGAGATCACTTCCAGTCTGGCCAAGGCATTTGCCGTGGCAGGTGTCCAAGTAGTGTCATCGTTGACCGGCGGTGTCGACCTTTCGGCGCACCTGGGATGCAGGGCTGCCGCCGGCAATTCGTTCGCCGTACTGGCCACCGGATTCGACCATCTGGACCAATCCGCCCAGATGCCGCTGGCTGTCGATATCGCGCACGGCGGCGGCGTACTGAGCGAGTACTCGCCCGATTTCGTCACCAGTGAAACGGCGTTACAGGAGTCCAACCGGCTGCTGGTGGGACTTTCCCAGGCGGTGGTGGTGACAGAGTTGTACGGTGATTCTGCACGGGCGCTCGACCTGCTGGAATTCTGTCTGCAAATCGGTAAGCTGACTTTCATCCTCTCGGACAGTACCCGCGGCGTCGTGACCGACAATGCCGGATATGATCGCGCCGTCGAGTGTGGCGCGATCCCGCTGGACGGGATCGGTCGTGTCGATGATATCATCAAGTCGCTGGTCTGAGTCCGGCCATGAATGACCGGTACCTGACAATCAGCGATGAGATGACGGTCGAGACAAAGGTCAAGGCGTCTCGGTTCATCGGCCAAAGCTTCCTGGCGAATTCGGTGGCTGAAGCCACGGAGAAACTGGGCACCGTGAGGAAGCGGGAGTTCGCCGCCGGCCACCATTGCTTTGCCTATCGTATCGGAACTGAGGGGACAATTCCCTTCAAGTACTCGGATGATGGCGAACCAACCGGCACGGCCGGGAAGCCGATCTACGATGTTATCCTCGGCCACGAATTGACCAATGTCCTGTTGGTAGTAACCCGATATTTCGGCGGCACCAAGCTTGGTACCGGCGGGCTGACCCACGCCTATAGTGATACGGCTCGTCAGACTATCGAGCGGTCGGGCGTGAAGGAGAACTTCATTACTAACCTTTTTCGCATCGACCTTGAGTTCTCGCTGTACGACCGGTGGCGCACGCTGGCTGGTCGCCTTGGGGCTCGAGAGCGCGAGGCCCGATTCGATGAAGCGGTTCATCTGATTGCCGAAATCCGTCGGAGCAAAGCTGAGGAACTGAAACGAGCGGTCACCGAATTGACGGCCGGAAAGGCCAGGATTGAGCCGCTTGCCGAATAAGAAGCTTGATTGTCTCGGTCTGGGGATCATGCCCCTTGATGTTCTGTTGTCTGTACCGCATTATCCGAACGCGGGCGGCAAGATCGATGCTACCGACATCATCGTGCAGGGAGGTGGGCCGGTGGCGAACGCGTTGGTGGGATTGAGCCGACTGGGGATGAAGACAGCTATGATTGCTGCTGTCGGAAACGACTTTGCCGGTGCGCTCGGCCTTCAGGAACTGAAGAGAGAACGGGTCGACACGCGCTATATCGTCGTCAAAAAGGCCCCGTCGGCAGTGGCGACCGGGTTTGTGGAAAACGGGTCCGGGCGACGGACTATCGCGTTGCATCGCAAGATAGCAGTGTCACCACGCGATCTCAGGCTCTCCGCATATCCCGCTCCACGGATCATCCATCTCGATGGCCGCGATCTTGAATCGTGTGTAGCGCTGGCGCGCTGGGGTCGATGGCACGGAAGCATTATCTCATTTGATATTGGGTCCATGCGCAACGACATTTCGCCCATCCTGCCGCTGGTGGATCATCTGGTTGTAGCCGACGCGTTTGCCCTCCCCTTCACTGGTGCTCGGCATGCGGAGTCGGCCATCAGGAAACTGTCAAAGCGATGCTACGGCACTATCGTCATCACGCAGGGGACACACGGCACGGTTGGCCGCGAGGATGGCGTTGTGGTTCATCAACGGGCGTTCAAAGTGAAAAATGTGGACACCACCGGCGCTGGGGACAGTTTTCACGCAGGCTACTTGTACGGCTTGTTGAAGGAATGGTCTCTTTCCCGAAGGCTCCTGATTGCCGCGGCAACGGCAGCGCTGAAATGCACCAGACCCGGAGCCCGTACCGGCGCGCCGACTCTTCGCGAGGTGCAGACCTTTCTGAGAAAGCGACCGTCGACCTATGCTTGAGACGCTCGGAAACCTCGACACGACGCTATTTCATTTCATCAATGGCACTCTGGCCAATCCGGTGACCGACCTGGTGATGCCGGTGGTCACCAACGATTGGTTTCTTCGCGTCCTTTACGCGGTCGCAATGGTTCTCATTCTCTGGAAAGGGGACCGACGGCTGCGGTGGCTGGTGCTCTTTTCCGCGATCACCATAGCGTTCACCGACCAAATCAGCAGTGTCTGGCTCAAGCATCTGTTTGCCCGCCCCCGACCGTGCCACACGATCCTCGATATGCATCTGCTGGTGAATTGTGGTGCGGGATACTCCATGCCGTCGTCGCACGCCGCCAATGCGTTCGGTCAGGCGGCGCTGTTCGGGCTCAGCTATGGTCGCTGGCGGTGGCATCTCTTCGGATTTGCGGCAATCGTCGCCATAAGTCGGACATTCGTAGGGGTGCATTATCCGTTCGATATTCTTGTCGGCATGGTCGTCGGTAGCCTGGTGGGTGTCGCCGTCCTGTTTGCATACGAGCAGGCAATGCGGATGCTGCCACCGCGGGAGGTTTAGCTGTCATGGCGTACAGCATTGAAGTAGTCCAGCGTGATATTACGATGACCGACACCGAAACGATAGTCAATGCGGCGAACAATCAGTTCTGGATGGGCTCCGGCGTGGCGGGGGCGATCAAGCGCGCCGGGGGGGACATCATCGAGAAGGATGCAATGGCCAAGGGGCCGGTGATGCCTGGCGAGGCGGTCTATACGACTGCCGGCCGCCTGCCATTCAAGTATGTGATCCACGCCGCCGTCATGGGGCAGGCCCTTCGCACCTCTGACAAGCTGATCCGCCAGGCGACCGTGGCCAGCTTGAATATCGCGGAAGAATTGAAATTGAAATCGATCGCATTTCCCGCATTCGGGACCGGCGTTGGGGGTTTTCCTATGAAGGCATGCGCATTCCTGATGACCAGCGTGGTACGTGGGTATCGGGGACGGGCCAAATCGCTCGAACGGGTGCAGTTCTGCCTGTTCGATGAGTACGGGCTCAAACTGTTCTCAGAAGCGATGGCGGAGGAGTGATCCTCGCGCCGAGACGTGCTACCTCGCTACTCTTACCTTGAATTTCCCATCAACTGTCAGCGGCTCGCCGCGAGAGTTTTTGAAACGCCCGTCGATAGTGCCGAACAGATGATGAGACGATATCGAATCGACCACCAGCGTACCATAATCAGGCAGGAACAACTTGGCCTCTACCGGCTGATCATAGCGCCCGATCAACTGCACGAACGCGTTCCCTGAAAGCGGAATTGTTGAGGGTTTCGGCTCGACCGGGAGCTGCAAATAGACGCGATACAGCAGATACTCATCGTAGCTGATTGCGCTGTACTGGGGAGTCTTGCCGCGCTCGCCACGCGCCCCGAGGATCAACACGATACAGTTTCCCGGTCCGGCTGCGGTTTTTTCGTCGGAGGTCGGATCGATCAGCGCGTTCGCAATATACTCCGTTCCCTCCACTTTTATTTTCCGCCGAGACTCTTCGGCGGTCAGGAATAGTTCAAGTCGGTACCGGCTGGCACAGCCCGCCGCCACAACAGCAATCATCGCGATAGATACGGAACGGACGAACTGAAAACGATACATGGCACGAACCTCGCGTTGAGTATAGCTATCAACGTGCGGTAAGTCAAACCGGAGGAACCTTCTCCCCGGAGCGCCGGTTCAGAGCGGTAGCGCATCACTCGTCATGTGAAGAGGAAACCATGGAATTAGGTAACATACGGATCAGAGTCAATCCCAACGGCTCGGCGCGCGTCGAGTGTGCCAGGGCAGAGATCACCCTGCCCGATGGCTCGGTGGTTATCAAAGAAGGGACATTCTCGCTGTGCCGGTGCGGTAATTCGAACAACAAGCCGTTTTGTGACGGCACACATAAGACGTGCGGGTTTCAGGGATAAACAGATGACGGAGTGGCAGGTCTCACGCTCGGAAGCCTCGCGAAGGACTTGCCGCAACTTATATCATGTGAGGCATCCCATCATCCTACAGCATAACACCGCCACACGCGAAGCGGTAGAGCAGGCGATGCCTGCGCGAAGCGGTAGAACAGGCGATGCCCGTTAAAAGACGTCGGCGCTGAATCGATAGATCTCGGCCTGCCTGTCTTTGTAGCTGTGCTTCGGGAGACCCGCTTTCAGGCAAGTCTGTTCGAGCAAATGGGTCACATTCCAACCGTGCTCGGTCGCCACTTGCGGCAACAGCAGACCGGAGTGCATATCCAGTTTAATCATCAGGCCATCCCGGCCTATCAGAATCTCGCGGAAATTCCGTACTCGCTCCAGCGGTGACAGCACGGAGATCTCGTATTCGAGCCGTTTGAACTCGTCGGCAGTGAGCGGGTCAAACCGGGGATCATCGAATGCCGCCGCCACCGCCATCTCGGCTACCGTGCTGTACAGCGGTTGCTTGGTCCGAATCTGGCCGATACAGCCGCGAAGGTTACCATCGAGTGTCAGCGTGACAAACGCGCCTTTCCTGGCGCTCAATCTCTCGTTCGAGGGGGGTTGGTATTCCCGCTCCTCGAGTTTGGCGGCGATCGCATCGCGGGCGATCTGATGCAACAGATGTTTGTCATCCTCGCTGAAGCCTTCCGGCTGTACTGCCTTTGCCGCCGGTGAACCCAGCACGGTTGTGTGTCGCTCGCGGTTCTCCTTTATGATAGCGGCCGACAGATATCCGACCACTTCGTCAAAATCACCGGTGGTGGCGCCGGAGGTGGTGTAATCGAGGAACCGCACCTCGCGCCCGCCGAGCTTTTTAGCGGCCATCATGACCGAGGTAACCGGTCCGCCTCCGCAGGCTTCTCCTTTGCCGGATTCGAGCGTCTCCATCAGGAGGTCCGGGTCATATTTTTCGATTGCCGACTGGATGGCGAAATCGAGCCGTCGTGCCTGCTTCTCGGAATGGAAATGGGAGAGGTCGGTCGAAGCTACCAGCAGCGCGTTTGAACCCTTGAGAGCCGCGGCCAACGCTTCCCCCAGAGAGCGAATGGAATCTGTCTCCTGGTCCCCCATAACGATCGCCACCAGCTTGAACTTGCTGCCCAAGACGATCTGCAGAAACGGCAACTGTACTTCCAGCGCATGTTCGCCGCGCACCGAGCCCGAGGCATGCCCCATGTTGGAGAAATAGACGGATGACGGATTGATACCGGCGATCTTCTTGGCCATGTCGTGGTCGGTCTCGACCACGCCGATCGGTGTCTCGTAACCGTGACCGCCATAGACGGACGAGCCTTTGAAGAAAACCGTGTGCGACGGTGAGATGACCACCACCGTATCAAACTCCTCCCCTTCGAGGATCTTGTACGCCTTGGCTGCTACTTTTCCGGAGTACGGATATCCCGCGTGCGGTGCGATCAGCCCAAGCGGCCGACCGCCGACCGGGGTTTTGTCCACCTCGGCAAAAAATGAGGCAATGGTCTTGGTCAGTTCGACCGGGTTGGCGGGGTAGAACTTCCCGGCAACCGCGGGTTTGCGTATGTCAAGTTTCCTGTCATCCATCGAAGATTTGGCTCCGTCCTTCATTCATCGGCCACAAACTATGAACGCCTTAGGTTGGGGTCAAGTGCCCCGATTACGTGGGGCCGCAGGACTATAATTCAATCATCGTGACAAGAAAGGCCGCCAAGCACAGTCACCTGGCGGCACTCTATTCCAAATTCTTAGCTTCTCTGAACTCAGCCTTATGTCGCCGCCTGTTTTGATGGCGGTGTCGGTGTCTTTATCCCTTCCACAAAGGCCGACAACGCGCTTAGTATGCCGCTCGCCTCGTATGGCAGGAAAATCTTGTTGGCGGTGCCATCAGCCAGCTTGGGAAGCATCTCCAGATACTTGAGCGTGATCAGCTTGTCATCCGGCTTGGATTCGTGAATCGCGGAGAAGACATTGGTGATAGCTCCGGCCTCACCCTCAGCGACGGCGATCTGACGATACTTCTCGGCATCCGCTTTAAGCTTCACCGCCTGCGCATACCCCTCGGCTTCAAGGATCTGCGAGAGCTTTTTGCCTTCTGACTTGGTGATCTCCGCCTGCCGGATCGCCTCGGCGTCCAGGATGGCGGCCCGCTTGTCTCGTTCGGCCTTCATCTGGCGGCTCATGGCCTGGGTGATGTCGGTGGGCGGGTCGATCCGTTGCAGCTCGATCCGGTTAACCTTCACGCCCCACTTGTCGGTGGCGGTGTCCATCACATCGCGCAACTGCGCGTTGATCTTGTCACGCGACGAAAGACAGGCGTCAAGGTCGATCTCGCCGATGACGTTACGAAGATTGGTCTGCGCCAGCTTGGTGGCCGCGATGATATAATTCGAGATCTCGTAGCGCGATCGGGCCGGGTCGGTCACCTGGGCGTAAATAATCGCATCCACCTCAACATTGACGTTATCCTTAGTGATTACCAACTGCGGCGGCACCTCGATAACCACCTCACGCATATCGACCTTGATGACCGTGTCGAAGAACGGCAATATCATGTTGAGGCCGGGACCGATCGTGCGCTGGAATTTACCGAGACGTTCCACCAGACCGCGCTCGTACGGGCGGATGATCCGGATCGAGAGCATGACGATGATGAACGCGAATACCACCGCCGCGATCAGGAATATGACTACGGGATTGACACTCTGTTCCATGGGCTACCCCTTTCTATTGTGCTCGTGCAGAAATCTCTATGCCGTCATTGCGAGGTGGATTCGCCGGAGGCGAACCCGACTAAGCAATCTCTCCCTCCGAGTTACCATCACCCCATCCGCTCCACGTGCACTTTCGTGCCGGAGACGGAGACTATCTTCACCTTGGCATTCACCTCAATCGGTTCGGAGGCTTGCGCCACCCAAACCTCCCCCTCATAACGAATCTTGCCGCCGTTGTCCGGGTCGATGGGGGATGTGACCAGCGCCGTCCTGCCGATCATGGCATCGACATTGGACTCCCGTGGCGATGGCTTGGTAATCCTCCGCGCCAGTCGTCGCGACAGCGGCAGTAGCACCACTGTTACAATGACAAAGATGCCGATCTGCCAGTAATACTCTTCCGGTTTGTAGTAGGCGTACAGACCGGAGGCCAGCGCTCCGGCGGTGAAGCAGATGAAAAAGAAGCTGGGGGACAGCAGTTCGATGATCAGGAAGATCACCGCTCCCGCCATCCAGATCCAGAACATGGTCGTCATGACAACTCCCTGTTTACACCATGAGCAGTGCTGTTCTCATACGCAGTCCGCATCCGGCAGGATCGGCCCGGTAGCGGTTGATACGGCGTATGGGTCGTGATGTTACGACAATCGGTATCGATGAAAGTCGAAAAGGGGCTGTAAAGTCAACCAAAAAGGGAATCGTAGAAAGGCTGTCACAAAAGTCGCCAAAATCAGTTGCGTCAGGTCACAACCCCGACTTCGTCGGGGTCAGGACCTAACGCAACTCCACTAACTTGTGGGGCAGCTTCTGGATGTCTGCCGTCTCAGATTGAGAACCGCCAGCCACAGTAGAACGCGTTTCCTGCTTCCGGGTCCGGCGGACAACAGATGATCTCGGTCCTGATCCGCCCGTCGATAGTCCGTGCAAATCCGGCGTACTCGACCAGCCCGACCGATTTGCATGGAAACAGCGCCAGTCCCTTGCGGTGGCGCGCCGACTGCACCCGGCAGTCCACCATGTAGAACTCGAACGAACTGGGTGTTTCGTTGCGTATCTCCTGTGTATTCAACACCGCATAGAGTCGATAGCCGAGCGCCTTCTTGAGGCCCTCCAGCCCTGAATTTGATGGTATGTTATGAAGCGCCATGATCCGTTTGGCTTCGATAACGGTGAACTGCTCCCATGCCTCGGTGTCCAGCTCAATGGCTTTTTGCAGACCATATTGTTTCTCGACTGCCTGAAACCACAAGCCATCATGCGCCAGCCAGTTCTTGGCGAAATCCTCAAGCATCGCCTCGAGCGTCTCCCGCGACAATGCTCCAATCTTCTCTATCATATACTTCTCCCTATGACCTTGGCCGAATACGCGTGGCATCAATGTATGCATGCGCCAGCATCTTTACAATATGCCGGGCAATGTGTATTCTTATAGTATATACCGATGAAAGGAACAGATCAGCAACCTAACCGTTTGACAATTGACCCCGCCGGTGCGTCGTTCTAAGGAGAAGATAATGAGACGATTCCTGTTTGCCGCCATCATACTGTCACTTCAGCTCGTGGTAACGGATAGCGCTCGTGCCGGTCAACTTGTTACTGAGTTATCGCAACTTGTTTCAAAGACCGATGCCGACAGCCTGGTTCGCGTCTGGATTCTGCTGCCCCGTGCAGAGTCAAAGACGGATCTTCAAGCGATCGCAAAAGCGGCCGGACCGGACCGAGCCACACAACATCGGGTGCTCTTTGAGAGCCTCAAGAGTGAAGGGCTTGCCCGCCAGCAAACCCTAGCCGGACATTTGGAGCAGCTACAGGGGATCGGCAAGGCGGATAAAATCAAGCGCCACTGGATAACCGACGTTGTCGAGGCAGAGGTAGCCGCCGGAGAATTGAACGCGTTGGCTGACCGCGATGATGTCGCGTCGATCATCCCTGAGCCGCAGGTATCGCTCATTCGACCGGTCGAAACCGGCTCCAGTGCGGCATTCTCGCCCGAAGGGAATTACATACCGAACCACATCACCCACATCCGTGCTGATGTAGCCTGGGGCATGGGGTACACCGGCGCCGGGCGGGTGATCTGTTCGTTTGACAACGGTGTTGACGGGAACCACATCGCACTTAGAAACACCTGGAAAGGGCTCGACGGTGACTCATCTGCCGCCTGGTTCGACCCGGTCGCCAAACAGAAAGCGCCGCATGCATTCGGTCTTTCAGCGTTGCTGCCTGGATCGCTTGTGCAGCATGGCACGCATACCATGGGGATTTTGGTCGGGCGAAGCGACAGTGTCTGGTGTGGTGTGGCACCGAATGCCAAGTGGATTTCTGCGGCGGTGATCGATGTTATCGGCGCATCGATCCTCGATGGTTTCGAATGGGCAGTTGACCCGGATGGAAATCCGAACACAGTGGAGGATGTCCCCGATGTTATCAGTCATAGCTGGGGGTTTTCGGATGCTGATCTGGCCTGTTTTGATGTTTTCTTCGATGCCATCGACAATATCGAGGCACTTGGCATAGTCAATATCTTTGCGGCGGGTAACGACGGCTTATCGGGGCCTGGCACTATTAACAACCCCGGGAACGGTGCGAATGCCGTGAATGATTCGCTGTATGCTTTCGCCGTCGGCGCGCTCGACAGCTCGACTGCCTCGCCTGTGCGGTACTCTATTTCGTCACAGGGGCCTTCGACGTGTCAGGGCGCCACAAAACCCAATGTCATGGCGCCGGGCCTCGGGGTCTATTCGACCTATCCGTCGGGCACCTACAATTATTTGTCAGGTACATCGATGGCCACTCCGCAGGTAGCCGGACTGGTGGCGCTGCTTCGCCAGAAGAATCCCAACGCCACAGTCACTGAGATCAAGCAGGCGATTCTCAAGAGCACTCGTCGGCTAGATACCTGGCAGCCGCTTCCAAACAACCAATATGGCTGGGGCGAGATTGACTGCGCCGCAGCCCTTGATTCGCTTTCCTCCACGTCAGCCCAGACGAAGGTGCGGCTGTACGATTTCACTCACGCAGTCATCGCACCCGGCGACACGGTTGAAGGGACTGTAGTTCTCCAGAATCTGGGCGTTCAAGCGTTGAACGTCTCTGCTGCAATCACGGGGTCAGATCCATCATTGACCGTGTTGAACGGAAGTGCGGCGTTTGGAACAATCCCTGCTGGTGACACGGTTCGCTCAGCAAATATCATCAGAGTCGTGGTATCGGATACAGTCACCACTGGATCGGTGCTATCACTGCCGCTCACAATCTCGGGCAGCAACTTCGCGGACGTTGCAAGTCAATTGAGTTTTCTGGTGGGGTCGCGGGGTTTCAAGTCATTCGTCACTCATTCGACCGGGCGAATTCAGTTTACGGTCTCAAACTATGGCGTGTACGGAATGGGTGCGGGTTCGATTTTTCCCGCCGGTGGACAGGGGTTTCAGTTCGATGGTGCTGACAACGACCTGTGGGAAGGTGGAATCCTTGCGGCGTACAACAATCCGACAAAGGGTTCCGCTGCGGTGCATGATATTCTGTTTGAACCGAAGATGGATTATGTCGTTGCCCCCGGCGGCAATCTGCAGTTCCAGCAGCCGGGTTCAAAAGCTCCCCAGCAGAGCTACGCCGCGTTTGTCGATGACAACGCGCCATCACCTCTCGGCCTGAATGTGGTTCAGGAGACGTACAGCTTTGATGCCCCGGACAACACGTTCATCATTGTCAGATATATCCTGAGGAACGTCTCCGTGACGACCCTCACCGATCTCGCATTTGGGCTCTTTCTGGACTGGGATATTACGAATTTCGTGAGGAACTCCGGCAAATACGAAGCGGCCGACTCGATTCTGTGGATGGCTTACAACGGGGGGACAGTTAGTTCTCCTCTGTACTCCAGTTTGCGTGGACTGGCTCATCTCGACGGGCCGCTCTACACGGCGGTCACTCGGAGATCGACGATTGTTTACTCTCCCTGGCTTTTGCCGCCGACTGCCGATGGTTTCACCAGCGCCGAGCGACGGTCTGCTTTGTATGCTGGCCTTACAGACTCCGTTAAATACCGTGATTCCTTGCTCGACCTTTTTCAACTCATGTCGGCCGGGCCGCTCAATCTTGCGCCCGGCGGTGTTGACACAGTAGCGTTTGCAGTCATCGCTGGCGACTCTCTTGTTCACATTCGCGATGCCGCCACGCGGGCGAGGGATAAATATCGGAATGTGATCACCGATGTGGAACCACCATCGGATGGCACAGTGCCGTCGTCATTCACGCTGTATCAAAACTACCCGAACCCGTTCAATCCGAGTACGAAAATCTCTTTCGTGCTTCCTCGCGAAAGCGATTACACGCTGCGCATTTACAATTTGCTTGGACAGGTGGTCGATCGGATCGATGGCCACGCCCGCGGCGGTCGGGTGGAGATAGTCTGGGATGCCAAGGATCGGGCGACGGGTCTGTATCTCTATCGTATAGAGGCGGGAAGCTACTCCGCCAGCCGGAAGATGCTGCTCTTGAAATGAACGCTACGCAACAAACGGAATGACCTTCAGGCCGAATGACTGGCGCAGTCGTTCGGCCTCTTTCGTTGTGCGGCAGAACAGGATCAGGTCATCAGGAGCAATTTGTTTTAGCGTGAAGTCGCCACGATGCCGGTACTCTTTTTCCCGACGCCAGTCGGTCTTTCGGCCGCGTGTCTGTTGTAGCCATAGTTTGGTGTCCGCACCGCTCTTTCTTTCAACTCGCTCGACATACTGCACCGGCTCGATACCGGCTCTGAGAGCAACGTCACGACGGATACCCACGCCATACGGCTCAAATGACATCTGGCGATACCGCGCACGCCATCGCATCAAAGGCAGCAGTTCTTCCGGTGGGGCGTTTGAGAACGAGACACAGGGCAGATTCGCAGGCATGTGACGTGTGGACCCGCGTATGAATCCGGTCACGACAATATGCTTGAGGGTCTCGATTGCGCTTCGTGGATACTCTTCCGAGTTGGCAATGTCACGGTAATAATCGAATGGTCGTTCGTCGGGCCAGTGGGTGTGGCAGCAGCGAGTCCAGTGCGTGACATACCTGTCAGCAATGGAGCGTACGGTTGGATTCAGTTCGTCGGGGGAGATTCGGTACGCTATGGGATTCTCTCGAAACGAATAGGGAACCTCGAAATCCCGACAAACCTCTTTCCCCAGAGCAGCAGCTTTCTCCAGCAGCTTCGCCATGTCGCCATCTGGAGAGATTGAGATGGGCACAATCAGGTCGGCTGCATCCACAACTGCTTTGTCGCGGTTGTTCATGCGAAGCGCCTTAGCGCGTGGTGTGTTGACGTCGCATAGTACGTCAAGCACTGTCAGATCGGATTGGAGGTCGAACCGACTGATGACAGAAGTGGACAGCGAATTGACGTCCGTGTTGTGCCCGTCGATGATCAGCCGCAGCGGTACTTGGTGGATCGATCCCAGTGTGGTCAGCAGTTCCCATGTCTGCATGTCCGCCGAGCTGACCAGCCGGTAGCTGTTCTCTTTAACCCATCGGACCGCCAGCGCCGATTGCCGCACCCACGGACTGTTCCCTGTCGGACAGAGCGGCTGGCGGGAAAGCAGGATGGCGACATTTCTCTCCACGTCGGCAATAGGTCGCCAATATCGCCGGATGTGTCAAGGGTAATTACCACGGCACCGTGGTCAGGCGCGGTCCCGTTTGCGAGCCGGGACCAGAAGGACGGGTATATCGGTCAGGTGCCGGACCTTGTTGGCCACGCTCCCCAGGACCAGATCGCCGAAGAATTTGTGACCATGAGTGGACATGGCGATCAGATCACAGCCGATTGAATTCGCCAGCTCAACGATCTTCTCGGCCGGTTCCCCTTGAAGCAGCACCGCCTCCACGTTGAATCCCTCGGAGGCAAGCTCCAGGCGAACCCGCTCAAGGCACTCCCGGTCATCGCACATTTCTTCGGAATCCTGCAGGTTGAGCTGCTCCTGGTTACGCGCCACGAAACCGTCGGCGACATGCGTGAGCGTCACCGCCGCGCCGGTCAGCTTGAGGAGCGGCCGGATATGCGTCAGGACGGCAACGTCGGTGGCCGAATTCTCGAGCGTGATGAGGATGCGTTTATACATGGCGGTCGTTACCCCGTGATCCATCCGTAAACTGTCTGTCCCAATAAATACGCATTGAGACCGACAATAATCAAGGCCGTAATCCAGGCCAGCGTGCGGATCGGCAGGCCGTTGACAAACCGCCCCATCTTGCGCCTGTCCGAGGTAAACAGGACCAGCGGGATCACGGCAAACGCCAGTTGCAGTGACAGAATCACCTGGCTCAGAATCAGCAGTTCGCCAACGCCACGCTCGCCGTATATCCCGGCGACTATTGCTGCCGGCACGATTGCCACCAGACGGGTTATCAGGCGGCGAAGCCATGGCCGAAGGCGGATATTGAGAAACCCTTCCATCACGATCTGCCCGGCCATGGTGCCGGTGAGGGTGGAGTTCTGGCCGGAACACAAGAGCGCCACCGCGAACAGAGTGCTGGCCAGCGAGGCTCCCAGCACCGGGGTCAGCAGCTTGTAGGCATCGGAGATATCCGCCACGCTTTCGTGCTCGGTGCCGTGAAACGCCGCCGAGCTTACTATCAGGATTGCAGCATTGATGAAGAAAGCCGTCAAGAGGGCTGCCGTGGAATCAATTGCCGCGAATTTGATCGCCATCTTGCGGCCGGTGTCATTGCGTTCATATGCCCGGGTCTGCACTATACTTGAATGAAGATACAGATTGTGCGGCATGACCGTGGCGCCGAGTATCCCGATAGCGATATAGAGCATCATTGGGTTCTTCAGAATCTGGCTGGTCGGAATAAAACCGCTCACCATGCCGGCCACCGACGGCTGCGAGACAATCAGTTCGTAGGCGAAACAGAGGCCAATCATCACAATCAGGCTGGTGACGACAATCTCGATCACGCGGAATCCTCGGTGCTGCAGGAGCAGCACAACCATGACATCGAATGCAGTTATCAATACCCCGACCACCAGCGGAATACCGAACAGAAGGTTAAGGGCGATGGCCGAGCCGATCACTTCGGCCAGGTCGCAGGCCGCGATTGCGATTTCGCACAATACCCACAACGCAAACGACACCGGGCGGCTGTAATGGTCGCGGCAGGCCTGCGCCAGATCCCGACCTGCCACGATCCCCAATTTAAGTGAGAGGTATTGCAGAAGGATCGCCATGAAGTTGGAAATCAGAATGACGTACAGAAGTGCATAGCCGAACCGTGCTCCGCCGGCCAGATCTGTCGCCCAGTTTCCCGGGTCCATGTATCCGACCGAGATCAACAGCCCCGGCCCGGCAAAGGCCAGGAATTTGCGCCAGAATCCAGCCGTGCTCGGCACCAACACTGACGCGTGGACTTCCGGCAGCGACGGGGTAACAACATCGCGCCGCCAGGCAGCCGCTTGCTGAGTTACTTTTCTTCCAAAGAGTCCCATAGATAACATTGCTCTCAGTTCGTTAGGAGCGCCATCCCTCCGTCCGATACTGCGAGAGTCGACGGAAACCGGCGTATGACCGGACCCCGGCTTTCCAAAACGCCGTCACCCGCGCTTGTTCCTCGCTCTCCATAGTCAGAAAGTGTTCCAAAAACTCATGCAGCCGTCGTGCCGCGACGGCCGAGACGCCATGCTCCACCTGGCACACATCGCGTTCCGCCTGCGAACGGTTCAGCCCCAGTATGACGGTAAAGAACTGCAGCAGGTCATCATGGCGATGAACGATGTCGCCGGCGATCCGGCGGCCACTCGGCGACAGGGACACAGCTTGCCGCTGCACATGTCGCAGCAGTCCCAGTGCGGTGAGACGGTTGATCGTCCTCGTGACCGTAGGCAGGCGGGTCCCCAGCTCGGCGGCGATATCGCTCACCCGGACCTGCCCGTGTCCCTTCCGTTCCTCCAGACGGTAGACCGTCTCGATATAATCCTGTTGTGCGGCCGTTAACGTGGTCAAATGCACTCCAAATTACCTTAGGGTAATTCGCCGCCGTGGTCGTGTCAATAGTTGTTTTTGAAGCTATCCAGGGGCCGGCAGACCCGCTGACCTCCGTGATCACTTTACCGGTTTTCGTCAGAATACTCGGCCCGGCAGCCTCAGACTTGACACCTGCCGCCTCCGGACCCATCATTGCGTCGCCGCGCGCGAGCCATGTGTACCGTATAATACTTGAACCAGGCTGTTGAGGAGTGTTGTGAGGTACAGCAAGTTGCACGGATGGCCGGCCGACCGGTCGCAGGCATATGCCATGCAGGCCGAACTGATGTCGCGGGTCGTGTTGACCAACAACACCGAACCGCCGAGACGGGTGGCGGCCTGCGACACCGCCTACGGTATCAACGGTGAACTGCTGTATGCGGCGGCCGTAGTAATGAGTTTCCCCGATCTTGAAGAGATCGAGCGGAGCTACTTCGTCGCCAAAGTCGAATTCCCATACATTCCCGGTCTGCGCTATTTCCGCGAGGGGCCTGCCGTCACCGGTGCGCTCCTGAAGCTCGAGAGTGATCCCGATGTCATCATGCTCAACGGTCACGGCATTGCGCATCCCAAACGTTGCGGTCTGGCCTCGCATATCGGCATCGCATTCGATCTCCCGTCGATCGGATGCGCGAGGCAGTTACTCGTTGGCAAACATTATCCGGTGGGCCAGAAAAGCGGCAATCTCCAGTCTATTCGGCTGTATGGTCAGGATGTCGGTTATGCATACCGGAGCAAGGACAATGTCAAACCGATATTCATTTCGCCCGGTTACAAGTGCGATCTTGACTATGCCCGAGAACTGGTGGTGAAATGCCTCCGGGGATTTCGATTGCCGGAACCGCTCCGGCTGGCTCACCGGCTGGCCAACAGATCCCGCCAGCACGCCGAACGAGAACAGAGTGGACCAGAGCCGCCTGAGAGTATATAATTGGGAAGATATGCGTAAGGCCGGCACACCAGGATTGTCGATTCCGGATGACCCACTCATTCTCTCACGGGCGAAAGCGCTCTATCGCACGCAGGTCGGTTGGCGGCGCCATCTGCACAAGTATCCCGAACTGTCAAACCAGGAATTTCAGACCACGCAATTCGTCAAACAGCAGCTCGCCAAAGCGGGCCTGCGCGTTCTGCCTCTCAAACTCCCGACCGGCGTGCTGGCCGAGATTAGCGGCTCGCGGCCGGGCCCTACGGTGGCGATCCGGAGCGATCTCGATGCCCTGCCCATAGTCGAACAAAGCGGCCTTCCGTTTCACTCAGTTCGTCCTGGTGTGATGCATGCCTGCGGCCACGACGTACATATGACTACTGTGCTGGGCGTGGCCACGATTCTCGCTTCGTTGAAAAAGCAGTTTCGCGGCAAAGTGCGTTTCATTTTCCAACCGGCCGAGGAAGTTCCGCCTGGCGGCGCCCGCCCCATGATTGCCAACGGCGCTCTCAAAGGGGTTGACATGATCCTCGGCCTCCACGTGGACCCGCATCTGCCGACCGGCAGGATCGGATTATTGGATGGAGCCATGATGGCCTCGGTGTTTGATTTCGATCTGATTATCAAAGGTAAGGGGGGGCACGCGGCGCGGCCGCACTTGGCGGTCGATGCTATCTCCGTCGCGGCGGAACTGCTTGAGTCGATCCAGAAGGTTGTTTCCCGTGAAACCGACCCGATGGACCCGGTGGTCGTGAGTTTTGGACAGATCAAGGGTGGGACAGCGCGCAACGTGGTGGCCGGGGAAGTACGTCTGGCGGGAACCGCGCGGGCGTTGTCGGAACGAGCCTACAAGAGAATCCCGTCGCTGCTGAAGCGGACAGTCGACGGTATCTGTCGTGCACGCGGGGCCGATTTCCAGCTGGTGCCGCTGGCGGCGTATCCGGTACTCCGCAACCACCCCGCGGTCAATCGTCTGCTTGCACGAACTTGCGACTCGCTGTTCGGTCCGGGAAGGATCGCCAAAGTTGAACCGGTATTGGGAGGCGAGGATTTCGCCTGCTACCTTGAGAAAGTCCCGGGCGCCATGCTCTGGCTGGGGGTGATGAACAAGCGCATAAAGGCAGATAAGCCGTGGCATTCGCCGCAGTTCATCGCCGATGAAGAGGCTATCCGCTACGGTACGGCAGTGTTGGCGGGCGCGTCGCTCCGTTTCCTCAGAGACGGTTTGTCGTGAAACGCGCCGGCCATATCACCGCGCTGGCGGCCCTCACTTTGTTTATTACGGCGTTGCCCCTGCGTGCCTTCCGCCCGGAAGGCCAGGCTTTGATCTACGCCAATTTCAGCTTCATCAACTACATCGCCACTTCGCAGAAACATGTCTATTTCGCCACTACCGGCGGGATAGTTGTCTATAACAAGATCGAACTTCGCTGGGAAACGCCGTTGACCGGTGCAGGTGGTATCGACAGTGACAACGCCGACCGAATCTGGGTGGACCGATTCGACCAGCATCTGTACGCCCAGACCCAGGGGGGGCTGTGGGAATATGACTTCGTATTCAAACGATGGTCCTCGCTGCCGGAGCTACCGTCGATCGACTCCGATGATAAGCACGTGGCTCCACCGCCGACTATGTTCGCACCGTTCGGTTACAACTATGTCGGTACCGGAAACCTGGTGGATCCGCACGGCCGGACATTTCGCATCACCGATATGGTCGACGATGGCGCCGGCAATCTCTGGATCGGTACCTGGGCGCTGGGGGCGGCGACCGCCGATGCCGCTGGTCTGGTGATCGCACTGCTGCCGTACGGCCTTTTGCAGAATCCGGCCTATGCGCTGCTCGATGAGGATTCGCTGCTCTGGGTGGCGGGCCCGATGCTGGGGAGTCCGCGTACCGGCGTGACCGGGTTCGACCGCGCCAATAATCGCTTTCTCTGGGTCGAGTCCGGTGCCGGAGTTGATTTCCCGGCGGTCGACGTTAACTGCCTGGCGGGTGATAAGGCCAATCTGTACCTTGGCACTGTCGGCGGTCTTTTGGTGATGGACCGTGCGACCCTTCGCGTGTCGTCACGAGTGGACAAACGGCGCGGCCTGACCGACCAGAATATCCTCAGCATGGCTACGGTGGGAGATTCGATCTTCCTGGGGACATCCAACGGCCTCTTGCTGTTGTATCACGGTCTCGATTCGGTCGTCTATATCGGGCAGCGGGAATTCTACAACCGCATCATCTATGACCTGTTGCCGGTGGACAATGCCCTCTGGATCGGCTCCGGCGTGGGCGCATATCGATTCTTCCTCGACGACAACCGGCTCCAGAAATTCCAGGACCCGGATCAGGTACTGTTCAATCGGGTGTTCGATATCGATCGCGCCGGACGTGACCTCTGGCTGGCTTCTGATGGCGGCATGGTCCGTATCGATCTGGACAGCGGCGGCACCGAGCCGTTTCGAACGCTCAGTCGCAAACTCGACAGCCGGGCGTTGGCCGCGAGCGACCAGATGGTGGCTGCGGCATCGGACTTCGGTGTGACTGTCACGTTTTTCAATGACGGCAAACCGTACCAGCGGGAGTTCGGAGTGGAAGATGGGTTGCCGTCCCGATATGTTTATGCGCTCCTCCTCGATGGCGACTACCTGTGGATCGGGACTGATCGTGGGCTCTGCCATTTCTGGTGGAACAACCCGCGCCGAATCGACTGATCGCCTGGCCCCGCTTACAATATTCGGTTGATTCCTCACATATCATTCTGTACCATGATTCTAAGCACGTGTCCGGCATAGGCATGCGGCGGAACTGGCAATGAAATGGCTGATCGACAATTTCTGGCTCAAACTCGTGGCGCTGGCTATGGGGCTTCTTATCTGGCTCCATGTCGCCACGGAAAAAATGTACAATTACGAGCTGCGGCTGCCGGTCACCAAGGTCGATCTCAAGGAGAATCACACCTTGGCTTCGCCGCCTCCCGATTCGGTGACTGTGACCGTCTCCGCCAAAGGAAAGCAACTGCTCCGTCTTAATTGGCGACAGCAGGGAGTACGTATCAGTGCCACCAAGTATGCCTCCGGTCATTACACCATCCCGCTTGGCACCGACAACACCTACCTGGTAAATCCCACCAAGAATGTTCTCCTTGATGAAATCATCGCGCCCGCGACAGTCGATCTCGACATTGACGTGGAATCGAAGATCGATGTTCTGGTGACCCCGGACCTGGCCGCCACTGCCGATGATGGGTTCGCGGTGAGCCGTCGGATCGATGCTATCCCGCCGCGCGTGAGTCTCTATGGCCCGAAATCGCAACTGCGCGGAATCGCCACCGTGTTCACGGAGCGGAAAGAGCTGAGCGGCCTTCGCAGCAGTGTGACGGTAAGAGTGCCGCTGGTCGCACCCAAGGGGATCGGCATGCGGCTGGTGCCGGATTCAACCACGCTCAATATCGATGTTGTCCCGGTCAAAACGCGCGTGTACGAGCGGCTGCCGATTGTGGTGTACAACGCTCCGCCCAATCAGCCGGTGACCACCTATCCCAGTTTCATCCGCGTGGAGCTTACCGGTCCGCCGGAAGATATCGACCTGCTCAACCGTAACGCGCTCACGGTCTCGGCCGATTACCGCATGATGAACCGCACGTCAGTCGCGCCTCTGAAAATCGATTGCCCGGCCAATTTCCGCGTCAAGAAGTCATCGGCGGATTCTGTCAAGATTCTTATCGGCAACCATGCTGACTCTGGGAATTGAAACCTCGTGCGATGAGACCTCGGCGGCCGTAGTCGAGGATGGTCGCAGGACGCTCTCGAATATCATCCTTTCACAGGCGATTCACACCAAATTCGGCGGGGTGGTGCCCGAAGTAGCCAGCCGCGAGCATATCAAGACGATTATTCCCATTTACGAGCAGGCGCTCTCTGAGGCCGGTGTTACCCTTGATGACATAGCGCTCATTGCCGCCACGCAGGGGCCCGGTCTGGTGGGACCACTGCTCGTGGGACTCACGTTTGCCAAGGGGTTGGCGTTTGCACGCTCGCTGCCGTTCGTACCAGTGAACCACATGGAAGGGCATTTGGCAGCCAACATTCTGGAGCATCATGAACTGGACACGCACCATCTCACCCTGGTTGTCTCCGGCGGCCACACCATGCTGGTCGAGGTGAAATCGTTCGGCGAGTATGAAATTCTCGGTCGCACGCGGGATGATGCCGCCGGTGAGGCGTTCGACAAAGTGGCCAAGGTAATGGGGCTGGGGTATCCAGGCGGAGCGGAACTCGACAAGCTGGCGCAGTCGGGAGACCGCAACTACTATCGCTTTCCGCGCTCAGTGCTCAAAGACAACTACCAGTTTTCGTATTCGGGCCTCAAGACGGCGGTGGCTTTGTATATCCAGAAGCTCGACAAGGATGAATTCGAACTGCACAAGGCGGATATTGCTGCGTCGTTCCAGGAAGCGGCGGTCGATGTGCTGGTGGACAAGACGGTGAAGGCGGCGCAGGACAAGAACATCCGGGATGTCACGATCTCCGGTGGCGTGGCGGCCAACAGCCGCTTGCGGTCGCTGATGAAAGAGCGGCTGGACCGAATCGGCCGCCGACTGTTCTTCCCGTCGCTCTCACTTTGCACTGACAATGCCGCGATGATTGCCGCGGCGGGATATTTTCGCTTCAAGAAATTCGGCCCGGGGGAGCTGATCGCTGACGCCGTGCCGTATTTGAGGTTGGAGTAGGGGGGCAGCAGACATCATGCTCCGAGTCGTGTAGAGACACACGTGACAGATTCCTCGTCGGTCCGCCAAGGGCGTGGCGACTATTTCCAAACCGGGGCGTCGTTGACATCACTTAGATGAGCCCCAAAATGCTTCACGAATACTCCTTTTACATCTATACGTCGTTTGCCAGTTTGAAATTGCAGTACTTTACTGCACCCTGAATATCTGGAAAGAGGGTCCCGGCGTTTATGTTCATGAGATCAAGGCAGTGCAAGCACTTAATGCGGTCATCTGACGGAATTAGATGTTTGATCATTACTAAGTCATTGCTTTTCCAATTCTCCTTTATGACTTGTTCGAGTGTGTGCCCCAAGTTCCACGTGAGTGAAACAGCACGTTGTGCCACTAACCTTGGATTGGCATGGGCGAGCGGCTGCACTACTCGTAATACGCGCTGAAGATTTCTGATGTCGTCCATTACAATCGGTGATATAGCCTCCGACAAGTCACTGACCAACTTCTTGAATTTGTCAGTGTGGACAGACATATTCTTCACGGCTCCAACATGGAATAGCTGGTAGACGCATCGGGGTCTATCAAGCGGTTCCTGGTCTGCTTCCTCCAAAGCGAAATACAACGCCACGAAGGGTGACAAGGTCCAATCGAGTAAGACCGTATCCAGTCCAAAGTGCTGACCGAGTGCCCATAGACCATCTTCATCCTGGTGTGCAAACTCCTCTATTCCTCCCCTACCCCTTATTGCATACCGAAATGCCTCCAGGTGATCGCGCGCTGTTGAGTGAACATCAGAGATCCCTCGCTGTCGTGCAGTTCGGACTATCCTTGGAAGCAAATCCCAGTCCTGTCGTTGGCCCCTATACAGTTCTTCAGTCCCCTTGGCACTATTGATAACCCAGTCGACGAATCCATGCCATGAATCATGTTTTAGCGTTCGAATGACTCTGTCCGCCTGCTTCTCATACGAATCATCCATATTGCACTCTCACACAACCTACTCTACTTATCAGTGCTGACCAAAGTGCCCCAATGAGAATAATGGTCTGACCTAATTCTTCACCGGCAGCACATGTACCGCCTTCACGATCAGCTCGACTTCATCCCCCACCTTCAACCCCAACTCCTCCACCGATTCGGTCGTCAGTACCGAGGCCATAGTGACCGGGCCGGTGACGTTGAATTTCACCAGCGACATGATATCGCCGTTTTTCACCGAGGTCACTTTCCCGGCGATTCTGTTGCGCGCGCCGTATTTCATGACTTGAGTCCTTCTTCTTGTCATCCATGTCGGGTTTCTCGGTCGGAACGCCCTCGGAACTCGACCTACTTTTCGTTTCAGTCATTGCGAGACGCTGCGTTTCGCGGCGGCGAAGCAATCTCGTCTTCGTTGGTCCGTTGAGTCCACCAGTCGAGATTGCTTCGGCGAAGCGCCTCGCAATGACTCGGGTACTACTTAATACTATAAAACGCCTCTCTACCCGCGTACACCGCATTCGCGCCGAGCTGCTCTTCAATACGAAGCAACTGGTTATACTTGCAGATACGGTCCGTGCGGCACATCGAGCCGGTCTTGATCTGCCCGGCATTGGTGGCAACGACAACGTCGGCAATAGTGCTGTCCTCGGTCTCGCCTGAGCGGTGCGACACCACCGCCGTGAAATTCGCCTTCTGTGCCATCTGGATAGCATCCAGCGTCTCGGTCAACGTCCCGATCTGGTTCAGCTTTATCAGGATTGAGTTCGTCGAGCGATTCTCAATACCGCGCGCCAGCCGTTTCGGATTGGTGACATAGAGATCGTCACCGACCAGTTGCACCTTGCTTCCGAGTCGCTTGGTCAATTCCTGCCAGCCGTCCCAGTCATCCTCGGATAAGCCATCTTCGATAGAGATGATCGGGTACTTCTTGCAGAGCCCGGCATAGTAGTCTATCATTTTGGAACTGGAGAACTTTTTCCCCTCAGCTTTCAGTACATAATTCTTCGTCTTGGCGTCATAAAACTCAGTTGAGGCCGGGTCGAGCGCCAGCAGGATGTCTTTGCCGGCTTTGTAGCCGGAGTTTTCGACCGCCTGCATGATTACCTGCAGCGCTTCCTCGTTGGATTTCAGATCCGGTGCAAAGCCACCTTCATCGCCGACCGCCGTGTTCATCCCCTTTTTCTTGAGCACCTGCTTGAGATGGCCGAACACTTCCGCTCCCATCTGAAGCGCCTGGGCGAAACTCCTTGCCCCGACCGGCATGATCATGAACTCCTGCAGATCGACATTGTTGTCGGCGTGTTTGCCGCCGTTGAGGATGTTCATCATCGGCACCGGGAGGGTCTTGGCGTTGCAGCCGCCGATATATTCGTACAGGAACCGCCCCCGGCTCTCCGCCGCCGCCTTCGCCGTGGCGAGTGACACACCAAGCAGCGCGTTCGCCCCCAGTTTCCCCTTGTTCTCTGTTCCATCCATCGCTATCAGGTAGCGGTCGACCGCCAATTGGTCGTACGGGTCGATACTGTCCGCGATCAGCCGTGGGCCGATCTTCTCATTCACGTTGGCGACCGCTTTCAGCACGGACTTGCCGAAATAGACCTTGGCATTGCCATCCCGAAGTTCCACCGCCTCGTGTGCTCCGGTCGATGCCCCCGATGGCACCGCCGCCCGCCCGAGCGTGCCGTCGCTTAAAGAAACATCAACTTCAATAGTGGGATTGCCTCGGCTGTCGAGAATCTGACGGGCATGAATGTACGAAAAGTCGGACATGATAGTATCCTTTCAATCCTGTATGATCTTTGCTGTCAAACATATTTGCAGGTGAAAATCGCGGCAAGATTTATCTTCGCGCGCGACCGAAGAAGCGCACGATGTCCCGCTATGCTCAAGTATGAGCCTCATCTATCGCGGCCCTTGACACGCGGACCAAACAGGTCCTAATTTCAATGCATGGACCAGTTTTTCCTCTGTGCCGCCTGCGGCGAAGAAAACGAGCTGTTTATCGACCCTACAAAAGGGGATAAGCAGGAATTCGTGCAGGACTGCCGGGTCTGCTGCCGGCCAAATGTTGTCAAAGCCCGTTTCAATTACTACTCTAACGAGTACGATCTTGAGGTATATCAGGAGGATGTCGGGTAATGCCGGTGCGTTCCGACTGGCTTGTCCGTCTATTGGGATTGCTGGCCGTTATGGTCGGCGCTGCGGCGTTGTTCGCGTTTGATTTTGTCAAACAGCAGTTGCTGTTTCTGAGCGCCGACGGAGTAGTCGAACCGCACAGCTTTCTCCAATTGCAGATTCTCCTCGTATCCGCCGGAATTGTTGGAGTATATCTGTTCTTTCACCATCGACTGACGCCGCATCTTCAAGGTTCTGCATCTCGCTTGAGCACTGTGGGGACGTCGCAGTTCTTAATCTGGACTTTGGGCCTGGCAGCATTATTTCGCACGTTGGTTGTCATGTTCCTGCCGGTGGTTCTGTGGGCGGATAGTCTCGGCTATCATGATTACGCCGTAACCTGGGCGAGGGTGGGTAGCTATATGGAAAACGGCCTTCCCACCGCCGTATGGCCGCCGGCATGGCCGTGGCTGCTGTCGCGTCTATATCTCCTGTTTGGCGAACTGACTATTCTTGGAGCAATCGTCAACGCTTTACTGGGACTCGGTACCTGTCTGCTGAGCTATCTGACTGTGCGCCGTCTTTTCAATGAGCGCGCCGCTCGCGTCACGCTTGTTTTGATGGCCATATTCCCGAGCCAGGTTCTCTTTCTTGACCTGCTCGTTTCCGAGTATCTATTCACGTTTCTGCTGTGGCTCGGAATGTATGTCCTCATCCGTGTTGATAACTCCAGACTGAACCGATTCTGGTTTCTTGTTGGTGGTGGAATTGTGCTTGGTCTTGCCATGCTGACCCGAAGCCTGATCCAGTTGTTGCCGCTGGTTTTTGTCCCATATTGGTGGATGCGCAATGAATCACTCCGGTCAATAGCCGGCCGAGTGGCGTTAGTCGTGGTCGGCATGGCTCTTGTAGTTACGCCCTGGATAATTCGCAATTATCATCACGTGGGGGTCGCAGCGGTTTCTTCCAATGGCGGCATCAACTTCTATATAGGCAATAATCCGAGATCGGGAATAGGCTGGCTTGAGGTGGACACTACCGTTTTCCTCTTAGGGAATCCCGCAAAAGAGGCCGGCAATAACGAACTCGGGTACCGGCTTGGCTGGCAGTATATCGCCGGTCATCCGGCGGCTTTTGTGAAGCGCGGGATCCTGAAAGTCGCATATACGTTTGCGTCGGACATTGATGCTATAGTCAGCCACCTCATAGTTGCCGCGAAAGCGCAACGCACCGATTTTTATGTCGTGGCCGCCGTCGTCATGCAGTCGGTTTATCTAATCGCTCTGCTGTGGGCAGCGCTTGGAATCTGGCACTATTATCGTCAGGGTTCATACCGGCTGCATCCGGGCGGCGTTCTGTTGGTGTTGGTTGTTTTGTACTGGATGGCTGTCCATTTCGTATTCTTCGGGTGCGGCCGCTTTCATTTCCCTCTTATCCCGATTATTGCCGCTTTCGCCTCGCTGTATCTCGCCACGGATCGGTCGGGTTCCCGAGAGGTCAATTGAATGCGGAGTTCCGGCATCCGCTTCTGTCCTTTTCACCACGATAGGCATAACGAATGCTTGAAGTTTATCGTGGAGATAGTATATTAACTCATCGATGAAATCTGTCGAAATTATTCCGTGAGACGTTGAGAACAGGACATTGTGATTATGAAATATCTCATTACGGGCGGGGCAGGGTTTATCGGCTCCAATATCGCCAGGAAACTGCTCGAGGACGGCCACCGGGTTCGGGTGCTGGACAACTTCTCGTCCGGCAAAGAAGATAACCTGGCCGAGATCATCAACGATATCGAACTGGTCGAAGGTGACATCCGGGATTTCTGGACCGTTCTTCGGGCAGTAGCCGGCATCGACTATGTTCTTCACCAGGCGGCATTACCGTCGGTCCCTCGGTCGGTGGCCAATCCGCTGACCTCGAACGCCGTCAATATCGATGGCACCCTGAATGTACTCGAGGCTTCACGTAACGCCGGCGTCAAGAAGTTCGTGATGGCGTCGTCATCGTCGATCTACGGTGAGTCCGAGGAACTGCCCAAACACGAAAAGATGGTCCCCAGTCCGTTGTCGCCGTATGCCATCACCAAACTCACGAACGAATATTACTTGAAAGTGTACTGGGAGCTGTATCGGTTCCCAACCGTCTCGCTGCGCTATTTCAACATCTTTGGCCCGCGTCAGGACCCCAAAAGCGAATACGCGCCGGTGATTCCCCGGTTCATCTCGTTCCTGTTGGACAAGAAATCGCCGACGGTGTTCGGCGACGGTGAGCAGTCGCGCGATTTTACCTTTATCGACAACTGCGTGCAGGCGAATATCCTCGCTGCTACGAACGAGCACTTGGTCGGGGATTCATTCAATGTTGCCTGCGGCGGGCAGTTCACACTGAACCAGCTGCTTGATCAGCTCAGACAAATCATCGGAGTGACGACCAAAGCCAATTACGATCCGCCGAGAGCGGGAGATATCAAGCACTCATTTGCGTCGATCGATAAGCTGCGGCGGTTCGGCTACAATCCGACCGTTAGTTTTGAAGAAGGGCTGAAGCGGACGGTTACGTTCTTTGCCGACAAAGCAGGCAAGAAAGTGCCTGTGAAGTGAGGCGACATCGGCCTGTGCCGTCAGGCGTCCCCGCCTGACGGCTTCGGATTCTACGAGGTGTCGAGCGGGGACGCCCGACACCTCGTACAACAGTGCCTGGGTGGCGCACGGCTTGCTGTGCGAGAGTATTGTCGTTGAACTGAAAGTCAAATTTCATGGTGCTGAAGTCCCACAGTAAGCTGTGGGGCACCCATTCTGTTCACTCCCTCATCCGCCCTTCGGCCACCTTCTCCCCAAAGGGGAGAAGGATTCAGGATATAGCGATTCCTCTATTCGTTCCGGCAGTTCTTGCGCGACCGAGACGCTCTCTGCTCTCACTGTTATAGGTGACGCTTGGTTGTCGAGGGAGCGTGTGAACTGCCGGTCCTTGCCAACTTCTGGCATGTCGGTCAGGTCACACGGGCCGGTGTGGCAATCTGGCGTGAGTCTTTGTTTGTTCAGGAACCGCAGTGTTCGATAGTGAGCACAATGATACATCGGCCCGCAAGACCTGACCGAACGGCGAAAAATTCCTCTCCCTCTGGGAGAGGATGTCACGAAGTGACAGGTGAGGGGATGCCGCTCTTCCGTTTCAAACTGTCTCGACCGAGACCAAATCTCACGATGCTCAACTAAACCCGCTTCCGCAGTCGCCTGAGCCGCACGACGGCGCCGCCGTACCCGATCCGGAGCTTATCGAGGAAGCAAACATTGAGAGCAGCTTGCGTGCGTCGCTCGACTGACAGACAGGGCAGGAGACTGTCTCGTCCTCATGGCGAACCAGTTCCTCGAACTTCCGGCCGCATTCATTACACGCATATTCGTACATCGGCATAGTTCATTCTCCTAATCGGACATCGACATGATCGCCCCGATCATGACCCCGGCGCTTGTAGTCAACCAGGGGCTGCACATGATCTGTCACGTCGACCCCATCGCCATATAGACCATCGAAAACCCAAACCCGGCGACACCGCCAGTGATGGCGAAGAGGGCGATCCGTCTCAGTTTGTTGTGCGTACTCTTCTTCTGCATTCCCGTCCGTTCTATATCCTTAGCCATAACAGACTCATCCGAAGGATCGTTCCCACCGACAGGCGCGCTCTAAACCGCTGCCTTCATTACTTTGATAAGGGTCGCCTCAACCTCGGCCGCCAGAGACTCAAGCCCCGCCTTGGGCATCATCTGGCCGATCATGGTCGGGCGCCCCAGACTCACCACGGTTTTGGTCCCCTCCGTGTACACAGTGATTCGGCATGGCATGAACAGCGCGACATCCATCTCCTTTTTGAGCGCCTCGTGGGCGAACTTGGAGTTGCAGACCTCCACGATTTTGAGCGGGTCCCGCTGGAACCCTTTCTCCGCCAGTGTCGCCTGGACATCGTGGATATGCAGAATCCGAAAATTATGTTCCGGCACCAACTTCTCGATGGCCGCCAACACGGAGTCCATCGTTTTATCAGTCTTCAGCGTGTAGGCAAATGTCTCATTCATACGTATCGCTACCTTTCTTCCTATTAGACTCGAGCTCCAACGAAACGATTCGGACTATTCCAGAATCACTTCAACTGCCGTAGTGACCTTCGTTTCGCACTTGACGGTCTGGCTTACCGAGCAGTACTTCTCCATCGACAGTTCCACCGCCTGAGTGACTTTCTGCGAATCGAGGTTCTTCCCTCGCGCCCGGTACTTGATCTCAACCGTATGATACGGTTTGGGATATGTATCCGGCTGGTGACCGACCACTTCGATCTCAAGAGCGGTGAGTTCTTGGCGTTGTTTCTGCAGGATCCCCACCACATCGACTCCCGTGCATCCGGCTATGGCATACAACAGCAGCTCGGTCGGCTTGTAGCCGGACTCCTGCCCGCCGGATTCCTTCGCTGTGTCCGTCACGATAGTGTGACCGAACACAGATTTCCCCTCAAACCGTTTGCCACCGGTCCAGCTCATCCTGGCTGTTACCATCTATGCTCCGTTCCTGAAACGTCGTTGTGCCTTCCACACTTAGATACAAACTACTTCAAAAACGATTCAAGGCAAGCGACGGTTGTTGACCATGTCTGATGGTTTCCCTAATTTGGAGCGATCAACTATCTGTACGACCTGCTGAGGAGACCGCATGCCGACCGACCAGCATTATATCGAGATCATCCAACCAAATCGGGCCTCGTTTGTTCAGGATGCCACGCCGGCCGAAGCTGATCTGGTTGAGGAGCATTTTGAATATCTGAAAGGACTCATGCCGCAGGAAAACTGATCATGGCGGGAAGGACCGATGACGCCGAGTTCGGTATGGTGATTCTAAGAGCAACTTCGCTGGAAGAAGCCCGAGCCATGGCATCGGCTGACCCGGCCGTCCGAGCAGGAGTCTTCCTGCTCAAAGAAGTGAAGTTCTTTCGCGTGGCACTCTGGAACGCAACTGCCTGAAGCGGACTTCGCCATTTCGATGTAGCACCAAAATGAAACCGGTGTCGGTCACTGAAATCCGACACCGGTTGTGTTATCGTATGGATGAGACCATCAGCCTATTGGCATGGCGCCAACTGGATCGTCCCGCCTTGATTGAAAATAAGATAACTCACCAGGAGAGTGAGATCCTGGATATCGACTGTGCCGTTCGCTGAACCATCAACGTTCGCCTCATCCAGGCAGACCCCTCCACTGCCCCCAGGACCGAACAAGTACGAAATCAGTGCCTGAAGGTCTCCAATGTCTACGACGTCGTTGGGGGAGCCGTCGATATTTCCTGTCTTTCCCACGCACCCTAAGCAGAGCGGCGCCTGCCAGGCGCCATACCGGGTCCAGGTCTTGCCTCCATAGGTGACATTCATTTCCTGCCCGGCGCTGGGACGAGAGAAGTCGCCCCCCGCGGCATTCGTGAAACCGGGGTTCACGGTATTGAAACTACTGTGAGCGTCGTGCGCCGCGCGACCAGCCCACGCACCTGAAGTTCGGTTCCTCCACGCAGTCCAGCCCTGCTGCAGGGCATCGAAGACGAACGTGTTCTCGCAGTTCCAGTACAGGTTGCTGTCGATCACGAAATTAGTGTCGTTGTCGCTGAAGTAGTGAAACTGCGGGTCACCGGAGGCGTCGTTGTCATAGAAAATGTTGTATTTGCAGAAGTTTGGCAGGCTGTCAAAATCCCCCTGGTAGGCTCCGGTAACAACACCACCCGCCGACGGAAAACCGTAAATAGTATTGTTGCACACGAAATGATGTCCGGGATATCGATCCGTGTATCGTTCGAACCAGATTGCCTTCCGACAATTGATGAAGACATTACCGTAACAACTGTCGTACTGATTGTTGCCGAGGTTCTGGTAGCCGGCATGCAGCGCGTTCGCAACCGTGCTGAATCTCAGAACATTCCCCTTGGAATGTCCGCCGGCCCCTCGATTCTTCCAGTCGACTGCCCCGCCGAGTGCATCGGCATAGCAGCTTTCGACCGTGAAGTGACTGTAGCCATACGTAGTAATAAGGTTGCAGCGTTCGGCACCATTGGGGAATGGCTCACTTATCAGGCCGCCATAACAGGATCGAATACGGCAGTACTTGCCATCGAACGCATACGTGCAATCGAGACTCCCCCCACAATCCGAAATTGAGGAACCATCCTGTGTCCCCACGATGCCGGCATTTGAGTACAGATTGGTGCCAATGCGCGTGATTCGACAATGATCGATAAAGACCGAATCCACTTTGGCATAGGCCAGATGCACCCCCGCATAGAAGCTCCAGCGTATGTCAAAACCGAAGAAGGTGACATAATTGGAATTACTTCGTCCGGTGAACTCGATCGTCGACCGTCGCGACGCATAGATAGTGTGGTTGGTTGGGTTCACTCCGTCGGTGCACCACACATAGATCCGATTGGTCAGCAGATCGTGGCAATAGCTTCCGGGCCCCACAATGCTCATGTCGGCAGGCGTCGTGCACGCCCGCAACATCGTCGTGTCCTGGCCGCCGATACTCGACTGTTGACCCGAAAACGCTTCCCACTCCGGCAAGTTTGCCGTCGTGTAGTAAATTCCCCCTGAGAAATTGGTCCAGGTGGTTCCACGAGGGAACACGGTGGCTGCCGACAGCGTGCATGCTTTGGCGGCCATCAGGCCTGGATCGCTGATCGCGTTACTCCGACCGTCCCCGCACACGTAGCAGGTACGATCCCGGCTGTTCAGATTAGCCGGTGGTGTAATGACCCCGTTGTAGGTGCCAGGTCCGAAAAAAACTGTATCCCCACCCTGCAAACGGGAATTGACCCAACTGATCCCGTTGCCGGCATTGGCCCACGTTGACCCTGCGCGTGTGCCTGCGCCATTAGGGGTTACATAATACGTGGCGCCGTAAGTACTGGCGCCAAGCAGACCCGCGACCATGAGAAGAATGCGCTTCATCCCTTGCTCCTTTAGAGATAGGTGATTCTCTCACGGCAGTAATACTGCAGTAACTAAGTTAGACCAGTGAGGTAGGTCGCATCGAGTATAGGAATCCTTTTCCCATCATGCAACAGCAAAATGGTTCAGATTCCGTCAGAATTACGAGGCTCATTATTGGTACACCAGGGCCGTGGTTTGGACCAAATGAACCCAGCGCGTGTATAATTCCTTAGAGAAGTCTCTTTGGTGATCGGTTGATCCTTCTCTATTTGGGTTCATCACAGCCCGTGGGATGTAAGTCAGTGTCCCACGGGCTGTCTTTTTCAGATTCGAGGGGACAGACTTGCGGATGCCTTTATGAGGTACACGCAATGTCGGATCTCGACTAAATCCCTCACGACTGGAGCCCCACCCCAAAGCAGATCAGCTGGCACCGAAACCTAAGTCATGTCATAACCTATTGATGTTCAATCTATTAAGTGGACTAACAGAGAAATTGTGTTTCGAAGTTGACAAATATGGAACTTAATGGCACGATTAGCCGTTTAGTTTAACAGAACAGTTAGTTATGAACGACGAATCAAAGACAAACGTGCCTCCCGGTGAGTCGGCTGAAACCGGCACGATGGAGCGAATCCTCTTAGCCGCCCGGACAGAGTTCGCACAGCACGGCTTGGCCGGCGCCAGAGTAGATCGCATTGCCGAATCAGCCCATGTGAATAAGGCGATGCTCTATTACCATTTTCATTCTAAAGATGATCTCTATCTCGGAGTAATCCGAGATTACTTCAGCCATGTCGCCGAGCGACTCCGCCAACAGACTGATCCCCAACCAGACGTCGAACAATTTCTCCTGGCGGTTGCGGAAAGCCACCGCCATCTGGTTACCACCATGCCTGATTTTCTGCCCATCTTCTTACGTGAGTTGGCTGAACCTCGCGAGGAAGTGCTCGAGTGTATTGTCCAGGCAATCGTTGGTTCACGTGTCCCCTCGATGGGTCGGGAGCGTTTTCGCTCGGAGATGGAGAGCGGCAAGATTCGTCCGCTGGACATGCGACAGGCCATCATCTCGTTCATAGCCATGAGCCTCGGATACTATCTCATGTCGCCGGTAGCTGACCGGATTTGGAGCATAACTGATCGCGAGCGCTTTCTTGCCGAGCGGCCGCGCGCGATCGTTGACATATTCCTCAACGGAGTGAGACCACGTCGATGAGAACATATCTTCTGTTGTTTGGAGCCGTGATGTTGCTGGCGACTGCTACCGCCGGGCGGGACCTGAACTTGAGTCAGGCGCTGTCATTGGCCCGGGAGCATTCCTACAGCCTCAAGAATGCCGACGCTGTCCACAAAGCGGCGCTGTCGTCGCTTTCCGCCGCGAGAGCTGAACGGTTCCCCACGCTTTCCGCCAGCGCCATGGCCAATTATGTGGATTATGTCGCTCGGTTCGATATCTCCCTGCCCCCTCCGTCGCCGAGCATATCGCGCGAGGTGGGCACACACGAAACATATCAGACCGATCTTCGTCTGAACCTCCCACTCTTCACCGGGGGCCGTATCAGCGGCAACATCTCCCTTGCAGTGGCGACCGCCGAACTAGACGAAGCGCTGGTAAGCGCCGGGGAGGACCAGCTGGCCTACATGACGCGGCTGGAGTATTTCACGCTCAATCGAGCCGATGCCGTGGTCGAGGTGGCTAAAGCGTCGTTCACGCGGGCCGAGACGATAGCGAAAGACGTCAACTCCCTGTACCAGGCGGGCGCGGCCGATTCGGTGGCGCTGCTTGAGGCCGACCTGGCTGTTACCCGCGCCACGTTCGCCCTCCAGCAGGCCGAGATCGCGCGCCGGTCATCGGAGTTACGACTGCTGACATATCTTGGCCTCGATGCCACCGAACAACTGAGCCTCACCGACTCTTTGCCGACCCCCCAGGACAGCGTTGGCGATGCGACAGTGAGTTCGAATAAACCTGAATTGATTGTCGCCGACGCTACGGTCAGGGCCGGGCAATCGCGGCTGCGCTTGTCGCGCACCGACTATTTCCCCACCATAACCGCGTTCGGCGGTTATTCGTACGGCAAACCGAATCTGGACCGGTTCAACAATACCTGGAATGACTACTTCACCGTGGGGGCAACGCTGAGCTGGTCTTTCAACTTGGGTCGCAAGACTGCCGCGAATTCGCGGGCGGCCAACTTCGGTCTTGAAGCGGCCCGCATGAACCGCGAGCAGGTAGCGGAGAATCTTGACAAAGAGGCGAGCCTGGCGCGCGAGCAGGTGAAACTGGCCTATCGGCGCTACCAGAGCGCGCGCGAGGAGTTCCGCATCGCCTCGGACAACTATCGCCTGGCCAGCGCGCAGCATCGCGACGGCACCCTGTCTTCCAACCGCCTGGTGACCATTGAATCAGACCTGACCGCGGCAGAGTCGTCGCTAAGTACCGCAAAGATAGACTACCAGATCGCACTGAGTGCATTCTACTACACCACCGGTTCGGAGAATCTGAGGAAAGGGAATTGAGATGAGATACATGGTTTTGCTTCTGGCCGAACTGGCCTCGGTGTTGGCGCTCGGCTGCGGCGGCGACAAAAACACGCCGAGTGGCTCGGGGTTTATCGAGGCAACCGATGCGGTCGTGTCGGCGGAAGTGGCCGGACGGGTAACCGCGCTCCTGGTCGATGAAGGGGATGACGTTCATGCCGGAGACACCCTTGTCAGAATAGACTCCAGCCGCCTGGAACTTCAGCTTGCCTCCACGCAGGCCACACGCGAGGCGACGGTTGCGAATCTCCAGGCTGCCCGCCTTCAAGTGGACAAGTCCCGCGAGCAGGAGAAATATACCCGCAATGAGCGGGACCGCGTAAGCCGCCTGCTAGCCTCCGGGTCCTCCACACAAAAGCAGCTGGATCAATTGGAGTATGAGTTCACCCAGGCGACCATCGCACGAAAAGCGGCCGAAGCCAACGTCGTGGTCATCGAATCACAGATCGCCAAGTCTGATGCCGACATCGACCAGCTCAAGCGACAGCTTTTGGACTGCTATCCGACCGCTCCACTCTCTGGCACGGTGGTGGAGAAGTATATCGAGGACGGCGAACTACTCAACCCAGGCAAAGCGATCGTCAAGATCGCCAGACTGGACACGGTCTGGGTGAAAGTGTACCTGAACGCCACTGATTTCGCAAGCGTCAAGATCGGCGACAAAGCCACAGTCAGCACCGAATCCGGCGGTACGTCGTACGACGGCACCGTGATCTGGACCTCCGCAGAAGCGGAGTTCACCCCCAAGAATGTGCAGACCGAGAAGTCCCGGTCCGACCTGGTGTACGCAGTCAAAGTGCGGATGGCCAATACCGATGGCCGCCTCAAGATCGGCATGCCGGTTTTCGTGACTATGGTGCGCTGATGAGTTACCTCAGTGTCGACAAACTCTCGCGGTCGTACGGCAAGATACAGGCGGTGCGGGAGTTCTCGCTCGAAGTGCAGCGGGGCCAGATCATGGCGCTGGTCGGTCCCGACGGCGCCGGCAAGACCACGCTCATTCGCGTGCTGTGCCACCTGCTCGATCCTGACAGCGGGACGGTCACACTCGAGGGGCGCGACCTGCTGGCTAATTTCGAGTCGTTCAAATCACACCTGGGGTATATGCCGCAGACATTCTCGCTGTATCTCGACTTGAGCGTGGAAGAGAACCTGAGTTTTTACGCCGGAATCTATGGTGTTGTCGGCGAGGCATATCGGAAGAAACGCGATTACCTGTACACGTTTTCCAATCTGGCGCCGTTCGCCGACCGTCGCGCTGGCCAATTGTCCGGTGGCATGAAGCAGAAACTGGCGCTTTCATGTGCGCTGGTGCATGACCCGGAGATTCTGATACTTGACGAGCCCACGACTGGTGTCGATCCCTTGTCACGGAGGCAATTCTGGGAAATCCTCCTCGAGCTCAAGCGCCAGGGTGCGACCATTATCGTTTCGACTCCCTACATGGATGAAGTGGCGCGGGCCGATCGCGCCATCTTTATGTTCGACGGCCGCAAGCTGTCTGAGGGGACACCCTCCGAACTGGCGGCGCAGTTCTCCGGACTCATCTATTTCCTCGATGCCATCCCGACCACCGGGCTCGTTGCCAAGCTCAACAGCATTGAGGGTCTGTCGGCGCGGCGTTTCGGCGCGGGGTTGCACCTGTACATCGGCAAGGAGGACAGGATCGAGCGGTTCGGAAATCCGTTAGCCCTTGCGGGCATCGATGTCGTTCAACTGAAGCCGATAACACCCGGTCTGGAGGACAGGTTCATCCAACTGATGGAGTCGCACGGATGAGCAGACCCATTGTCGAGATAGAGAATCTGACCCGACGATTCGGGTCCTTCACGGCGGTGGACAACATTTCGCTGACCGTAGAGGACGGCGAGATATTCGGTTTTCTCGGCGCCAACGGCGCCGGCAAGACCACGGCCATCCGGATGCTATGCGGCCTGTTGCTGCCGACATCTGGCACCGGTCGCGTGGCCGGGTACGACATTCTGAAGGAGTCGGAGGACATCAAGAGGACTATCGGCTACATGTCTCAGAAATTCTCGCTTTACCCGGACCTTACCGGCCGCGAGAATCTGAGTTTCTATGGAAGCGCCTACGATCTGGATAATGGGACGATGAAACGGCGAATCGCCGAGCTGACCGAGACCCTCGAGCTGTCGGAGTTCATCAATCGTGTCACCAGGTCACTCCCGGTGGGGTGGCGACAGCGCCTGGCGCTCGCCGCGGCGATCCTGCACCGGCCGAAAGTGCTGTTCCTCGATGAGCCGACCGGCGGTGTGGACCCGGTGTTCCGCCGCAAATTCTGGGGTATCCTTTACGAGCTTGCCGAGCAGGGGGTCACGATCTTTGTCACCACCCATTATATGGACGAGGCGGAATACTGCGGGCGGGTGTCCATCATGCACGCAGGAAAGATCATCGAGATCGGCAAACCGTTCGAGCTGGCCGCCCGCCACGGTGCGCACAACCTGGAGGATCTGTTCATAGACCTGATCAGCCCGAGAGGAGCGGTCCGTGCGTAAGATCAAGTTCATCGCCCAAAAAGAGCTGTATCATATCCTCCGGGATTTCCGCTCACTCATCATCATTTTCGTCATGCCGGTGATGATGACGTTCCTGTACGGGTACGCGATCAACATGGATATCGAGCATATCCCGCTTACCATTGTCGATCGTGACCATACGCCCGAATCGCGCGCGCTTGTCGAGCGGTTTTATCGTTCGAACTATTTCTACAGGCCCTCGCACGAGATACATCTGGATGACCCGGAGGAGATGCTTCGGGCTACGCGCGCCGCCGGCATACTGGTTATCCGCCCCGGGTTTGCCCGGGCTCTCGAAACGCACGAGGAGTACACGATCGGGCTGATCATCGATGGCTCCGAGACCTCGCAGGCCGCAGCCGTCCAGGCGTATGCGAACGCCCTGGTCAATCAGTATCTTCGCGACCGGCTCCCGCCGGGGAGTACCATGCCGGGAGTAACCATTTCGCAGCAGGTGCTCTACAACCCCGATCTGCAGTCATCGCACTTCTTCGTGCCGGGGATAGTGGCGATCATCCTGCTCATGATCTCGGCGCTCTTGACCTCGATCACCATCGCCCGAGAGAAAGAGATGGGAACGATGGAGCAGTTGCTGACCGCGCCGGTGAGTCCCACTCAGATACTGGTTGGAAAGCTGATCCCGTACATCATCATTGCGTTTCTCGACGGTCTGCTGGTGCTGGCGTTTGCCAAACTGCTGTTCGGTGTGCCGTTCGTAGGTTCGTTTGTCCTGTTGCTGGCGTTCGAGTTGATTTACGTAACGACGGCGCTGTCCATCGGCATCCTTATTTCGACGCTCGTTCCGACCCAGCAGCTGGCCATGCAGTTCGCGCTGCTGGCTACCATGCTGCCGACAATTATGTTGTCCGGATTCATCTTTGCCGTGAAGAACTTCCCGATCCCGCTGCAGATACTGAGCCGGATAGTCCCGGCCACCTACTTCCTGAAGATGATTCGCGGGATCATGCTCAAGGGGTCAGGTTTCACTGTGCTCGCCCCTCAGGCCGGATTCCTGCTCTTGTTGATGGTGCTGTTTCTGGTGTTGGCCGTAAAGCGATTCAAAACGAGGATCGGTTGATATGTGGCGGCCGTTTCTTGGCGTAATGAAGAAGGAGTTCATCCAGGGACTCCGTGACCGTAATAATCTCCGCATGCTCTTTGTCATGCCGGTGGTCCAGCTCATAGTCATGGGCTATGCGGTCAATACCGATGTCAAACAGCTTTGGCTCGACGTTTACGACTCCAACCAGACAGCGTACTCCCGCCAGTTGGTAGAATCACTGCGCAGTGCCGGCTACTTCATTCCGTCCGATCGACAGATCGATGCCGACCGAGTGCCGCTGTGGCAACTGGAAGAACGGTTTCGCGAAGGAAAGGCGGAGATGGCGCTGGTGATCCCGCGCGATTTCTCCGAAAAACTGCAGACCGGTCAACCGGTGACCGTGGGTTGGATCTCCGACGGAACCGATGCCAACGCGGCCCGGATCGGCGCCGGGTATGCCGGTCAGATCGTCCGAACGTTTTCCGGTGATATCACCGGGCTGAAGCCGAATATCGAGGTGGGGGGGCGATATCTGTACAATCCCGAAGCGGAGTCCGTCAATTTCATGGTGCCCGGCATCGCGGCTACGCTGCTGACCATGCTGACCCTGATGATGACCGCGATGGCGATCGTGCGGGAGCGGGAGATGGGGACACTGGAGCAGGTTCTGGTTACGCCGATGAGCACCATTACCCTCATGCTGGGGAAGATCACCGCGCTCGCGATCATTTCCATGGTGGTGATGGGAATGACACTGAATCTGGGGGTGCTGTGGTTCAAGGTGCCGTTTGTTGGCTCGGCCCTCCTTCTGGTAGCACTCTCGCTGCTTTACCTGCTGACCACGCTCGGACTGGGGATGTTTGTATCTACCGTCACACAGACACAGCAACAGGCGATGTTCCTGGCCTGGTTCTTCTCCATATTCACAATGTTGACCTCCGGGTACTTCACGCCCATCGCCAACATGCCGGACTGGATGCAGGGGGTGACATTGGTCAACCCGATGCGGTACTACATCGAAATCGTTCGCGGCATCATGATGAAAGGGGCTACCGCTGTTGACCTCATCTCCGATATCATTCCGCTGGCGATATTCGGTGTGGTGATATTCGGGTTTTCGGCGTTGCGTTTCCATAAACGAACAGCGTAACATACTGTCATATGCGTACCCTGATTTCCGGCTCCGGTGGGCTGATCGGGATGGCCCTCATGGCTTCGCTCAAGCAGCGGGGCTATGAGATCGTCCGGTTGGTGCGGCGCGCCTCCGCCGAGGGGGACATTCTCTGGAGCCCCGAGCAGAATCTTCTCAGACTCAAACCGGAGGATCACTTTGATATCGTCGTGCATCTGGCGGGCGAAAACATCGGCGCCGGGCGATGGACAGCCGGCCGGAAGGAGCGAATTCTCCAAAGCCGTGTCAAAGGCACGCAACTCCTGGCCGAATCTCTGACACGACTGGAGCGGACACCCGCCGTGTTCATCAGTGCGTCGGCGGTGGGCTATTATGGACATCGCGGCGATGACATCATGCGCGAAGAGAACGGACCCGGAAGCGGTTTCTTATCGGAAGTCTGTAAAGCATGGGAAACTGCCGCTGACCCTGTAAAGAAACATGGCATCCGAACAGTCTGCCTTCGATTTGGTATGGTACTGTCTCCCCATGGTGGTGCGCTCGCTCGCATGCTCCTGCCATTCAAACTGGGGCTGGGGGGGAAGTTCGGCGATGGGTGTCAGTACATGAGCTGGATCGCGATCGACGATCTGGTCGCGGTGATCCATCACGTTATTTATGACGCATCAGTATCCGGTCCGGTCAACGTTGTTTCACCAAATCCAGTCACGAATGCAGAGTTCACCAAGACGCTTGCGTCTGTGCTGCACCGACCAGCGATTTTCAATGTCCCTGCCCGGGCACTCCGCCTGATTCTCGGAGAAATGGCGAACGCGCTTCTGCTGGACAGCACCCGCGTCGAGCCGGCGAAACTGCTGGCGACCGGATTTGAGTTCAAGTACTCCGATCTGCGTCCGGCGCTGGAGTATTTGTTGCTCCAAACACCATAGCGTCCGAAACGCCATCCCATCGGTGTATCCCAGCCAACGGCTGGGGTCCCAGTTACACCGTTTCCCCGCACGGTTAATTGCCGCAGTGACGGAAAGGGAAATAGCACTTGCAAGGTCGGCGAACGGTTCGAGGTTCTATAGACGAAACTGCGAACCCACCTGAGGCAGGTGGGGTACACCGCGTGTTGCGCCTGTCGCCTCTTCTATCTATATTGTCCTCATGAACGACGTCATACAAACGTTTGTCGCCTCGAAGAAAATTGCCGTCGTCGGCGCCTCCCCAAACAAGCGAAGTTTCGCCAACGCCGCTTATTGCGAGTTAAAGCAAAAGGGATATGAGGTAACTCCGGTTAACCCCAACCATTCTGAGGTAGATGGGGACCGGTGTGCGAGTCGTCTGAACGAGTTGCCACCGGGCGTCGAGTCAGCCCTATTCGTCCTGACGCCTACCCAGGCTGAGTCGGAGGTCATTGACGCCGCCGCCACCGGCATCAAACGAATCTGGTTTCAGCAAGGGGGAAAATACGATGCAGCAATACGAAAAGCTCACGAGCTTGGTATCGAAACCGTCAGCGGAAAATGCATCCTGATGTACGCCGCCCCCGTGAAAGGCGTACATGCGTTTCATAGGTGGCTGTCCAAACTGTTCGGCAGATACTGAACTGCCCAGTTCCCAACTTGTGTACATTTCGATAACCCCCATTGTGGTCACGAATTTATGTCACATTCTAATGGCGATGTTTTCTCATGTGTCATCAATGACACATGAGTCATAGGGCCTTACATTCTTGACTCTTATTTCATAAATACAACGGCATGTTCAATTTCCCTGTTCAAGTATCACATTGCGTTACTGCGAATTATGGGAATTTAATGTCTGGTATAATCGCGTCTTCCGATCAATGTGGTTAAGTAGTGACGTAAGAATGCTGATTGGTACCGATATTTAGTAGTAGGAGCCAATAAACAAAGTGGACACGGATTTTGGTCCATCGTAAGGAGGTGTGGCCGTGCAATTGGAACGCCTGATCCAAGACCTTCTGGACCCTATGGCCATCCCTTGGGTAATCCTCGGTTTGATCTTAGGATATTTCCTTCGGGACTACAGAAGGATCAAAGAAGAAATAGACGAACTGAAACGAAAACGTAAGGACCGAAAGTAGAGCGGTGGATTGGTCGTTCTGTATTTACGGTGAGGCCGACTCACGACACCAGCTATGTGCCGTATGCACACCGTGATTAGAGCACTTGACCCAAGTTAGGGCCTTCAAGTGTCCATAGTTCCTACCTCGGAATACTCTCCCCCGTCATCGCTTCGATCTCGTCAAGCAGCGACTTCTCGAGTTCGGATTCATCCATCCGCTTGACAATTTCCCCCTTCTTGATGAGAATCCCCTTGCCGGCGCCGCCTGCAATCCCCACATCGGCCGCGGCAGCTTCACCAGGGCCGTTCACCGCACATCCCATCACTGCGACTTTCAATGGCGCTTTGATATGACGAGTCTTGGCTGAGATCGACTCCGCCAGCGGTATCATATCAATCTGGCACCGCCCGCAGGTGGGACAGGCGATTACCTCCACCCCTTCGTTCTTGAGTGCACATGCCTGAAGAATCTGTCTCGCCACGCGCGGCTCATGGATCGGGTCCGCCGCTAATGACACGCGGATTGTGTCGCCGATACCAGTCATCAGAATCGCCCCAATCCCCACCGATGACTTGATCGTGCCTGTCTCCAAAATCCCTGATTCAGTAATGCCGACATGCAGCGGATAGTCACATTTTTGTGCGAGCATGTGATACGCCCAGAACGCCGTCTGCGTGTTAGTCGACTTGACCGAGATCACGATATCCGTGAAACTCATGTCTTCCAGGATCGCCGCCTCGCGCAGTGCCGCTTCCACGAACGCGCGCGGATCATCGTGGCCGTACTGCTCCAGGAGGTCTTTCGGCAAAGATCCGGAGTTGACGCCGATACGGATCGGTACACCGGCGTCCTTGGCCGCTTTGGTAACTTCGCGCACTTTCCACTCAGCCCCGATATTGCCCGGATTTATCCGAATCTTGTCGAAACCGGCTTCAATAGCATCCAGCGCCAGTTTGTACTGGAAATGAATGTCCGCCACGATAGGTTTTGTGACCTGCTTCCGTATTGCTTTAAGGCAGTCACCCGCCTGGTGATTGAGCACCGAGATGCGAACGATATCGCAGCCGGCATCGAACAATTGATTGATCTGTGCCACCGTCGCTGCCACATCGCGCGTGTCGGCGGTGGTCATGGATTGAATGGCGATCGGGAACCCGCCGCCAATCAGCACGTCGCCGATTTTCACCGCGCGGCTTTTCCGCCGCTGGACAGGGTAGTTTAGTTCCATCGTTTAGGGATTGACTTCGTCGTTCCGGGCCATAAGTTAGAACTTCTACGGCAATCGGCAACGGAAAGTTGGCAGAATCTTGATCTGGCTGAAGCGTCTCGCACCGCTGGTGGTCATTGCGGCTATCTGGTTCGGCTATAAGCAGTTCCAAAGCGGCAAGCAGGCGCGGCTCGAAACCGCCATGCGCCAAAAAGCGACCATTGTAGCCCATCTTTGGTACGCCTCGGCTCGGTATCGCGCCAACCCGGCCCGATATGAAACATTCCGCGACTCCCTGCTTGACGCCAATAATCTCTCTAAAGAGGACCTGTTCGCATTCACTCAGCAATTTCAGAACGATCCGGAGGCAAACGTTGTGATGATGAATCTGGTGAGCGCCGCGGTTGATTCACTCTATCCGCACGAGGATACGCTGTGGCGTGCGTCGTCCAGGGAAGCCATCAAGAAACCGGCACTGGATACTCTGTTGAACGACTCGGCCAGACTTAAATCTGTTGACACCGCTCGTTGAGAATCACTTTTCCTATTCTACCTCGAACGCGTTCGGGAAATGCTCCAGTTTGTCCCCCTCGAAGGTGATGACATCGAATCGAAGATCACACCCCTCGATTTGCTTCTCGACAATATATTGGCTCGCGGCAGCAATCAACTTTTTCATCTTGGCCCTGGTCACCCATTCCGCCGGGTGCCCAAACCCACCACCGCGCGATGATTTTACCTCTATAAAGGTGACGATGTCACCCTGGCGGGCGATCAGGTCGATCTCCTTATGACCGGCTTGCCAGTTTCGTTCGAGAATCTCGTATCCTTGCTGAATATAAAAATCGGCGGCGCGGGATTCGTAGTTTCGTCCCCGGCCGACATTGCCATGCGGGCGAACAACCTTGCGCTTAGAAGAGGGCATACCCTTTCAGATACCGGGCAACCGGCTTGAAACTCTTTCGGTGGATATCGCACGGACCGTACTCGTCGAGTTCTTTCAAATGAAGTGGTGTCGGGTACCCCTTGTGAGTGGAAAAAGAAAACGAGGGATACAGCTCCTGATAATGATCCATAATCCGGTCGCGCGTAACCTTGGCAATTATCGAGGCGGCCGCAATGGCTTTGCACCGGCCATCACCACCCACAACGGCCAGTTGCGGCTGCGGCAGGTTCGGAATCGGGAACGTGCCATCCACCAGAATGAACTCGGGCGATTGTTTCAACTCCGCCACTGCCTTGCGCATGGCCATGAGCGACGCGCGGAGAATATTCACTTTATCTATCGTCTCGTGATCCATAATGCCGATCGCACAAGGTAAATCACGACCGACAATCTCCTCGAACAACTCGTCCCGCTGCGAGGGCGTCAGCTTTTTGGAGTCATCCAGCCCCTCGATCTCACATCCCTTTGGAAGTATCACTGCCGCCGCTACCACAGGCCCTGCCAACGGGCCGCGCCCAACCTCATCTACACCGCAAATCGCACCACACCCTTTCTGATAGAGCGATTGCTCAATATCAGACAGGTCCGGAAACTTCCACTCGGGCTGTCGTATCAACTCCACGCGAACACCTCGATTCTTCATACCGCCCGGCGCTTTCCGAATCAACTACAATCTGCCCAATCAGAGTATCGACCAACAAAAGGGCTTTTGTTAGGGGAGACAGTGGGCTATTCTCCGGTTCGACATTATGCGTAAGCACGAGAAACGCAAGAAGGGGCAAGCCTTGCCCCGCCAGTTCGAATTCACGGTTATCACCGGCACCTTGAAGGGACGAACGATCGTGTCGCCGGATCTCGGCGTCACCCGCCCGCCCCTTAGTCGCCTTCGCAAGGCGATATTCGATTTCCTCATGCCGTATCTCGAAGACGCCCACTATCTCGACCTGTACAGCGGCACCGGTTCGTATCTGTTCGAGGCGGTTTCGCGCGGTGTTGGCTCAGCGACTGGTATTGAAATCGAGCAGGCGCTGGTGCAGTCCATCAACGATCAGGCAAGCAGATTCGGGGTTGATGCTCGTCTCGTCTGTTTGTGCGAGGATGTATTTGTCGCCATCCCGCGGCTAACGGCTCAAGGGAAACAGTATGACATCATCATGATAGCCCCCCCGCAGTACCAAGGGTTGATTGACAAGACCTTAAACGCGTTGAGACAATCGCCTCTTCTGTCCCCAAATGGCATCATTCTCTGCCAACACGACAAAAGCGAGACCGACAAAATCGATTTCTCTGCCTGGTCGATTCTCCAACAGCGCGCCTATGGGAACACGGTGTTTACGGTGCTTGCGGCCCGATAGCACCTATTGTGCCCCCCCGTCGTTTTTCATTATATTCCGGCATCAAATGGGAATGTAATTCTGCACATATCGGAGATACCTATGGACACAGTCGAGCAATTCCACGCCAAACTCAACGAAGCTGTCACCTATATCCGCACCCAAACCCAGATGAAGCCGAAAATCGGGATCATCCTCGGTACCGGGCTGGGGTCGCTGGTCGATGGTATCCAGATGACCGGCACCGTATCGTACGACAAAATCCCGCATTTCCCGGTCTCAACTGTCGAGTCGCACGCCGGACGGCTCCTGTTCGGCAAACTGCGCGGCAAGGACGTTGTCTGCATGCAGGGGCGATTTCACTATTATGAGGGGTACAGCTTTCAGCAGATCGCTTTCCCTGTCCGCGTGATGAAAGCGCTCGGGACGGAAACGCTGATAGTCTCCAACGCCGCCGGCGGCCTGAACCCGAATTTCAAGCCGGGGGATATCATGCTCATCAAGGATCATATCAATTTCTTCCCCGGTAATCCGCTGATCGGCCCCAACGACAACAACTGGGGGGACCGGTTCCCGGACATGTACGAGACCTATACGTTCGCGCTTCAGGCGCTGGCCAGGGAAGTTGCGCTCGAACAGAAACTCCGGCTACAGGAGGGAGTCTATCTTGGTCTTACCGGCCCTTGCCTTGAGACCGCGGCGGAGTATCGCTTTTTCCGGACAATCGGCGCCGATGCGGTGGGGATGTCGACAGTCCCGGAGGTGCTCACCGCGCATCACCAGCGCAACCGTGTACTTGGCTTCTCCATTATCACCGATATGGGCCTTGCCGACAACATGCACCCCTGTTCGCTCGACGATGTCATCGGCACCGCCGGCCGCACGGAACCGAAACTCCGGGACTTGATTGCAGGGTGCGTAGAGATGATGTAGGCCGTAACTCCATTAGGTGAGTCATTGTGAGGAGACCTCGCCATAGGCGAGGTCGACGTGACAATCTGCCGCTTGCGGTGAAATGAAAACTCGCGAGTAGTCCTGAATCGCTAGTGTAGTGTTTCATAATTGTATTGACATTTGATTTGAACTTTGATATTTTGGCCGGCGATGAATATCGCCGAGCCAATCGCGCTGTCTTCTGAGGAGCAACGGGTGATCGATGCCTGGGTGCG
>JBFMDV010000036.1 GCA_040753875.1 Candidatus Zixiibacteriota bacterium
TTCTCTTCCGGGAAATGCCGTCGAATCTTCTCCCATTGGGCATCGCTTAACGTGATCGCCATGACGAAATATCGCCACGCTCTTCACGATGACAAATCAAAAACTGATTTTGAGATAGGTTCTAGTAACGGGCAATTGTCGCAGGCACTGCCGACCCCATCGGCGTCCGAGTCGACTTGATCACCATTGGCGAACGCGGGGCAATTGTCACATGGGTCACCTATCCCATCATCGTCAACATCGGACTGAGAAGGATTGACCAGTGAAGAACAGTTGTCCGAGGCGTCTGCTATGCCATCGCCGTCCGTATCCGGCTGCTGGATACTCACGTATAACCGCTCCCCGATAATCGAATCGACCGTGATCGTTATGCCGGTTGCACCGCCATAGCCATTGCTGTTCGGGACGGTGTTGGGACCAAAGGTCTCCTGGCCCGGGACATCGCTCGAGAACAACGCTCCTTTGCGAGATTCATAGGGATACCACCACTGCGCACTGTCCGTAACCCGGCCTTCGGGATTGGTGCTGAAATCATGCGAGGGATCATAACCGGCATCCTCCACCTCAACCTGATAATGGGGGTACGATGGCGTGCCGCAATTGCACGGCATGGCGTCATCGATATGCGTGATCAAAAGTCCTCTGTCCAACCGGTCACAACCGTAAGCGAGATCCGGAAAGAAAAATACGCTGAAATCTGAGTCGAACTTGTCGAAAATTGCTGGTGACTGCGGATTCCGATACTCCAGCAGAAAATACTCGTTGCCATCCCGGCTGATCGGCAGGCGATACAGTGAGCTGTCCTTGGTCGTCTCGACATTGATGATGGCCAGCCCATCGTACACCGGCGTCGTCAGTGTTATTGGCGTAATCCACCCCAGTCGAGCTTTGCTCCAGCCGCAGTGGTGCGACGGGTTCACAGAGCCCAGCGACCACAGCCCGTACCCAAGTTCCCCCATAACACACCAGTCATAGACCGGGTGGTTGTTGTCGTCGTTCGGATCATAGAAATTCGCCGTGTCCCAGCGAATGTCAAAGTCATAGAGATCGAACAAACCCAGCAGATGCGACGTTTCGTGTGCCGGCAATCGTACTGCCGTCAAGGCGCTCCCAATTACGAACCGAGGATCCCATGTCGCACGGACCGGTCGAGTCTCGGAGGTCGTCATCCAGGCGTTGACGTATACTCCGTCAAACGGCCCCGGCCCAGGACCCGGATTAGGCGGATACGTCGTGGCAAATGAATACATGTCGGTAATCACTCCTGATTCACATCTGCTGTTGCCCGACCGAATAAAAACGACTCCATCGACATTTCCGTCATGATTGCCGTCATACTGTGAAAAGTCCACTGCCGGATCAAGCAACGGCAAAAGTGTCTCAAAATCAAAATCTGTGGCATAGGAGCCGGCATGGTACCAATCGAGTACCTCACCCACAAACTGTAGCTGGCCGTATGACACTTCGCCGAAATAATCAGCGACCGAACCGGACGTAAGAACCCCGCGTGAAAAAAACAGCGTGTCGAATGTCTCTCGGGAATAGCTCCCGGGTCTGTCCTGCCAGTCTACCATGATAGCCAGCACCCGAAAGGTATCACCGGTGAATATCCGGGTGCGCATAACCGCTGATTGTTCCGAGGTGAGAGCTGATTGCGCCAAACAGCCGAACTGCTCCCTGAGATTGTCAGTCGGCATATCGAATACAATTCTCTTGGAAGATTCCCCCGAAACTGCGGAAGAAACGACGACTATCGTGCAAATTACGACACTGACGAAAACGCGCATACGGACCCACCTCTCAGGGAGTATCTAACCGGGTTGATCAGAAACCGCCTCCCGTGCGTCACACTTGATAATATATCGTTATGCCCACATTGATGCAACCCTTTTATCTTGGATGATTATAGCTTGCGGTACTACCGGAAATCGAAATAGACGAAACAGTACATCACGATGCACGCACTGTAATTCAACACCATGAACCACCGTACTCCCCAGTTGATGCCGTCGAATCGATAGCTCGAAAACGGCCACACAAAAGGCGTGGGAAAGAACCGCTTCGTGTGGGTCGGAATATCTACGAGAATGTGAATCAACCATGCGAACGCCGGCCAGGGGACTGACCCACGTAACCACCACCAGAGGAAAAAACCGACCAGCCAGATCGGTATACTGTGAGTGATATCGTAAATGCGGAACACCCATCGGGGTATCGTTCGGTTCAATTCGTCATAGGTGGTCTCATCGACCTTCCCCATCACGCGCTTTTTCCCCGATAGCCATCGGCTCGCCATGAGTGGCCCGAACGCCAATGCGTCCGGCGCGACACCGAGCGCTGTGGCCAAAAGTCGTTCCGGCAGCGTCGACTGGTTATAGATGAGGTTGGTCCAAAGCGCGTGCGAGATGAAATCCATGGATGTCCCTTTGGAGACTGAAACGCTTACGCAGCCGCCATCGTTCCCGCCGCCAGTAGCGGCGGGAATCAGCGTATGCTTCAACGATTGAGAATCAGAGCTTATACCGTCACTGCTTCTGACGGTAGGTCATTCCCAGTTGATCAAACAGAAATGCGAACACGTCGGCGTCCTCTTCGATATTTTCGCTGAGCGAGGTCCCGATCCCGTGTCCTGCCGTCGCGCTGGTGCGAAGCAATACTGGCTTGCCGGACGATGTCGCTGCCTGCATCCGCGCGGTCATCTTTCGCGAATTCGCCGGGTCAACTCGACCATCGTGATCACCGGCCAGGAACAGTACCGCCGGGTATTTGGCGCCATCAACCACGTGATGATACGGTGAGTAGCCATATAGCGCCTCAAACTGCGCCTTGTCTTTCACGGTGCCGAACTCGGTGGTGTTGAATTCACCGTTGGGAGAAAGCTCCACTCGCAACATGTCGTAGATACCCACGTAGCTGATAACGGCGGCGTAAAACTCAGGATGTTGCGTAAGTGCTGCCCCCATAAGCAATCCCCCATTGCTGCCTCCCTCGATTGCCAGCTTTGATGGCGATGTGTACCCATTGTCGATCAGCCACCGTGCGCAGGCCGCAAAATCATCGAACACGTTCTGCTTGGTCGTCAGATTCCCGGCCCGGTGCCATTCATCGCCAAACTCCCCGCCGCCTCTAAGATTGGCTATAACATAGACGCCCCCCTGGTCGAGCCAAAGCCGATTCCGTTCGTTGAACCCGGGTGTCATGCTGATACTGTATCCCCCATAGCCATACAGAATTGTAGGATTCCGCCCGTTCAGTTCGGTCCCTTTTCGATGAATAATATTCATCGGTACTTTTGTGCCATCTTTGGAAATCGCAAATTCGCGTCTCACTTCGCAGTCATCGAAATTCACAATCGACTTTTTCGCCAACGCGGTTTTGACCGGCGCACCGGATGATGGGTCGTATTCGTACCACGCCGATGGCTTCAGATACGATTGCGCGCTGTAGAGAACTTTATCCCCATCAAGCCAAACCGGCTGGCCAACCGATGATATCGGTTCCACCGGAACTGCCCCTTCTTCCTTGCCGTTCATGTCGAACACTCGCATCCGAGAGGGACCTCCGAGCAAGTCCACCACGTATAAACGCGAAGCCGTCGGCTCAAACCCCTTGATGGTCGCGTCACTCTCCGGCACCACCGTGCTCGATTTGGAAAGCTCCGTGGCCGACAAGTTCATGCGAAGTAATTTCCCCTTCGGCGAACCATTAAGCGACAACATATACAGCGCCTGGTCGATCCCAAATTTGGCGGTCGTGATCATGTCCTTGAATTTCGTCAACTGCGTCCACTGGCCGGTGGCTTCATTCAGCAAATAATGTGCATGCTCGCCGCCGTCGCCGTTCAATACCGTCGCCAGCATATAGTTGCCGTCGTCCGATGCCTCCAACTCAATCTCGGCAATGCGCGGAAACTCCTTGCCGATCACATATGTGTCCTGGCTTACGGGTGTCCCGAACTTGTGATAGTACACCTGCTGATAAAAATGCATATCCGCCTCGGCCCGCTCCCCTTTGTCCGGATACCGAGTGTAGTAAATCCCGGTGTTGTCCTTCGTCCAGGCCACACTCCCCCCGCCGGTAGGATAATTAACTCGCGGAATTTGATCCGGAAGCGCTTTGCCGGTGGCAACATCGAACACATGCACCGTACCATCTTCGCTGCCGAATTTCGACAGCGATACCGCGATATATCGTCCATCAGGCGATGGCACGTAGAAATCCATCGAGGTCGATCCGGTCGTATCGAAAACATTCGGATCGAATACGACCTTTTCGTTGGCAGTGTCATTGGGAGACTTCAAACAGACTATGAACGATTGCTCTTTTGGCGGCTGGAATTTCTGCGCAAACAGCAGTCCGTGCCGGTATTTCAAATCGTAATAGCTGGTGCTGGCCGCAGTATAGAGATTCTTGAAATAGTCACGGATCGCCGGACGGGACGGAATCTTGTCGATAAACGCGTGCGTATACGCGTTCTCCGCATCCGCCCAGGCTCTCACCTCCGGGTCGTTCAGATTCTCCAGCCAGCGATAGTTCTCAGTAAGCGAAATGCCATGGTAGACATCAGTGACCGGCCGTTTCGCCGTGGAGGGATACGGTTCAAGAGCAAACACATTCGCACACAACATCGTCACTGCGCCAAGCAGAGTTCTGAGATTGAATCTGACGTTGCCTATTCTCATAGCTCAAACACCACCTTCCCTCCCAGTATCGTTTTATACACCTGTCCACTGAGTTTCCAGCCGATGAACGGCGAGTTCTTGGAACGGGAACGAAACTTCTCCGCGCGAATAGTCCATTTCTTGTCCGGGTCGATTATCGTAATATCCGCCGCTGCCCCCACCGCCAACGTCCCACCCTTCAACCCGAAAATTCGGGCCGGATTGGAGGTCAACTTGCGAATCGCATCCCCCCAGTCCAGATACCCCCTATCCACCAGATACGTTTTCACGAGCCCAAGCGTTGTCTCAAGACCGATCATCCCTGATGGCGCCTGGTCAAACTCGCAGTCCTTCTCTTCCTCGGAGTGCGGCGCGTGGTCCGAGGCGATACAATCGATCGTGCCGTCCACCAGTCCCTCAATCACCGCATCCCGGTCCTCTTTGGTTCGAATCGGTGGATTGACCCGGAGATTGGTGTTGAACTCCTTACCGATCTCTTCGTCAGTGAGCACAAAATGATGCGGGCACGCCTCTGTCGTCACATTGACCCCTTCGCGCTTCGCCTGACGTATTGCCTCCACCGCGCGCCGTGTCGATATGTGCTGGATGTGCAGACGCGCTCCAGTGACACGACAAAGCGCAATATCCCGTAGTACCGCCACTTCCTCCGCCACCGCCGGCGAGCCTTTCAACCCCAAGCGTGTTGACTGGAACGATTCATTCATCACCCCGCCCGAAACCAGATATTGATCTTCGGCATGCTGGCAGACCGGTATCTTGAACATCTTGGAATACTCCAGCGCCCGCCGCATTATGTCCGGGTTCTGGACATAATGGCCGTCATCCGTAATCGCTACCGCGCCCATCTTGACCAGATCCCCAATCTCCGCCAGCTCTTTCCCTTCGATATTCTTGGTAATTGCACCAACAACATACACCCTCGCCGATGCCCCCTCTGCCCGGTCCTGCACAAACTTGACCGTCTCCTGGTTGTCGATGCGAGGTGTCGTATTCGGCATACAGCAAACCGCTGTGAACCCACCTGCCGCCGCCGCGCGACAGCCGGACTCAATCGTCTCCTCGTCTTCGCGTCCAGGCTCACGCAAATGCACGTGAATGTCTATCAATCCCGGCACGACGAGTTTTTCCGAAGCATCGATTACCTGATCCCCATCGAGCGTCTTGAGCATACGCGACATCTCCGCCGAATCGCTTTCGATCGCCGATATCCGACCATCTTTGATAAACAGGTGTGCGTCCTGTCCGAATCCCAGCGCCGGATCGACAACCCGTCCCCCCTTGATGACCAAATCGAATTTCTTGTTAGTCATTGTCCGCTCCCTCCTCTTTCTTGCGGCCCGAAAGCAGATACAGCACCGCCATCCGGACTGCCACGCCGTTGGTTACTTGATCCAGTATCACCGATTGATCGCTGTCCGCCACCTCACTGGTAATCTCCACCCCGCGATTCATCGGCCCCGGATGCATGATCGTGTAGTTCTTGTTCAATCGCTTGAGCCGTTCCCTGGTTATGCCAAACAGGTTCGTGTATTCCCTCTGCGATGGAAACAGCCCGGCCTGCTGTCGTTCCAGTTGAATCCGCATGATATTCACTACATCCGCCCCCTCCAGCGCCTCATCGATGTCGGTGTAATGGTCCACCCCAAACCGCTCCACTTCGTACGGCATCAAGGTCGATGGCCCGCACAGTGCCACCGATGCCCCCATCGTCTTCAGTCCCCACAAATTCGAACGCGTAACACGCGAGTGTTTTACGTCCCCCACCAGCACCACCCGCAAGCCTTCGAGCTTTTTGTATTTGCGGCGTATGGTGAACATATCCAGAAGCCCCTGCGTTGGGTGCTCGTGCGTACCGTCGCCGGCATTGATGATATTCGCATCCATGCACTGCGTGAGATAATACGGCACCCCCGATGACTTGTGTCGCACCACCACCATGTCGATCTTCATCGCTTCAATATTCTGCACCGTATCCCGCAGCGACTCCCCCTTCTGCACGGACGAGGTCGAGGGCGAGAAGCTGACCGTATCCGCCGACAACCGCTTCTCTGCCAGCTCGAACGAAATGCGAGTACGGGTCGATGGTTCATAAAACAGATTCACCACTGTGATCCCGCGAAGTGTCGGCAGCTTTTTGATCGTGCGATCGAGTACCTCCCGGAATGAATCCGCAGTGTCGAGAATCAGCGTCATGTCCTCTTTGGAGACCCCCTCCAGACCGAGCAAATGCCGCGATGCCAGATGGCTCATGTGCGACCCCCCTTCTTCTTAGGCGTTTTGGCCGGGACTTTAGCCGTCGTCGATGACCCCGCTCCCCCTTTGACGATATACACCCGGTCGGACCCTTCTTTTTCCTTCACTTCCAGCACCACTTGGTCCGATTTGGAGGTCGGGATATTGACCCCCACATAGTCGGCTTTAATCGGAAGTTCGCGATGCCCGCGGTCTACCAGCACCGCCAGTTGAATCGTGCGCGGGCGGCCGAAATCGATGATTTGATCCAGCGCCGCGCGAATGGTCCGCCCGGTGTACAGCACATCATCGACAAGAATGATATTCCGCTCGGACACTTCGAACAGAATATCGGTTCGCTGCACCACCGGCTGGTCCAGCTTGGAATGCAGGTCATCACGATACAGACTGATATCCATCAGTCCCACCGGCACCTTCACCCCTTCCAGGTTCTCGATAATGGCCGCGATCCGCTTGGCCAGAAACGCGCCGCGCGTCAGGATCCCGATCACCGCCAGCGTCTCCGCGCCAGAATTGTGCTCCAGGATCTCGTGCGCGATCCGGGTCAGCGCCCGCCCGATTTTGGTCTCATCGAGTATGATATCATTGTTCGACGACAACGGAATTCCTCCACATAACATATGACAAACATGAAATGCCTGAACGGAGTGAACGATCTGCTTCTAACGAGGCTAAAACGGCTCTCCCGAGCATCACACGTAACCCTTGGCGACCTCGCCGGACCGCCTTAAAGTGAAAGTTGCCGGAGTATATCGAACGCCCGGCCACAGTCAAGATGCAGGGAGGCGATTTTTTTTGGCGTCAGCGGCTCGGAGTCGATAGGACGCCCGCATATCCTTTTTCGGCAAACAAGTCTGATGATGTTGTGTGCGTAAACCGTCCGTCGCCGTACAACTGAAGCACCCGGTCGCACAACTGCTTGATAACATCCCCATCGTGGCTGATAATCACCTGTCCGACCCCACGCTCTTTCAGCGCCCTGGACATGACAATGAACCGCCCTACTCCTTCCGGGTCCAAACCGCAGGTCGGCTCATCGAATACTACCAGCGCCGGCGCCACCGAAAGTACCGCCGCGAACGCCAGCCGCCGCTTTTCCCCCATCGACAACGTAAACGGATCGCGCCCCATGAATCGCCAGGCATCCAGCCCAACCAATTCAAAATATGACTCGATCTGATCCTGGCTCAGGGTCAGTCCCGCGTTCTTCGGTCCAAAAGCCACCTCTTCAGCGCACGTCTGGAGGAAAAACTGTCGTTCCGGCTGCTGAAACGCTCCCACCACGAGAGCGTGACGCTCCCGCCTGGGGATTACTTGACCACCGGCGTCGAGAATTTCATAGCCCCCAGCCACCGGCGCCAGCAGACCGCACAACGTGAGTCCAAGTGTGCTCTTGCCGGAGCCAGACGGCCCAATGAGCCCAACGATCTCCCCCGCGCAAAACGTCATGGTCAGTCCGGCCACCACCGCATTCCCCCCCTGATAACCAGCCGAAAGGTCGTGCACTCGAATCTCGGAGACACGTTTCGACACCTCAGTCCGCGATGCACCATTGTAGGCAGGCACCATCACACGCGTGACTTTTTTCTCGTCAAACCTGAGTCCGGTTCTCAAGCAAAGTTGGCTGTCGGCGAGGATCTTTTCCGGGCGGCCATCGGCCGCGATCGAGCCGTCGTGCAGCACGATGAGCCGTGCGTATTGCCGCGCAATCGCCGGATACTGCGTGATCCGGATTTCGATGAGTGATGGATCCTCTCGATGCAACCTTTCAAGTTCGTCGCCGAGCATCCGTTTCCCCGGCTCGTCCAAGAACGAATCCGGCTCATCCAGAATGAGAACCGGCGGATGCGTTACCATCACCGAGGCCAGCGCCACGCGCTGCTTTTCGCCGCCGGATAACTCGGTCGTCAACCGCGATCGAAGATGGCCGATACCGAACCGCTCCAGGGTTTCGGTGATCAGTTGCTCCATCTCCCCAAGCGGCACCGCAAGATTCTCCAGCCCGAACGCGATTTCCTTTTCGACCGTCGATGCCACCATCTGATTGTCAGGGTTCTGGAAGAGTATTGCTGCCAGTGGTGCCGAGCCGGTTTCCGGATTCAGACCGTCAAAGCTGATCGCACCCGAGGTCGGCCTGGCCAGCCCGGCCAAAATTCTCGCGAGCGTCGACTTGCCGCACCCGTTCGCCCCCATCACACAGACCGATTCCCCCACTCGTATCTCAAGCGTCAACCTTGCCAGAACGGGAGGTTCTGACGCCACGTAGCCAAAACTGATGTTCTGTAGTCGGATCATACGAGCAAAAGGCCGACGCTCATTTCAGGAGCATCGGCCCATAATTGAATTCATGGTCAAAAACCGAAATCAGCCCAGGAAATTGACATCCAAAGTCCGCGCCGCCGTGCTTTCGTCGAGACGACGGACCGGCGTGTTGTACGGCGCCTTGGTGACCAGCTCCGGATTTGTCTCCGCTTCTCGCGCGATCTGCTTCATGACCGAGGCAAACTCGTCCAGCGTCTCGCGCGTTTCTGTCTCGGTCGGCTCGATCATCATCGCTTCCGGCACAATAAGCGGAAAATAATTGGTCGGCGCGTGCACGCCGAAATCCAGTAACCTCTTGGAAATATCGGAAGTCTTCACACCGAGCTTCTTTTGACGATTTCCCGACAGCACGAATTCGTGCATACAGTGACGCCGATGCGGCAGATCGAAATCATCCTTCAGGAGCTCTTTGAGATAGTTGGCGTTGAGCACCGCCGCTTCCGACACCTGACGTAGTCCTACACCGCCATACGTCTTGATATAGGCGTACGCACGAACCATGTTTCCGAAATTGCCGTAGAAACTATGCAGACGGCCAATCGAGTCAGGCCTGGCATAATTGAAGTACAGCTTGCCTTCAGCATTTCGCTCCAGCACCGGCAGCGGCAGGAATTTCGCCAGATTCGCATTCACCCCAACAGCTCCCGCGCCAGGTCCTCCGCCGCCGTGCGGTGTCGAGAACGTCTTGTGCAGGTTGAAATGCATGATATCGAATCCGGCATCAGCCGGACGAAATATTCCCATGTTCGCGTTTAGATTTGCACCGTCCATGTACATTAAGCCGCCCCGGTCATGAACCACCTTGGCAATCTCGGCGATATGCCGCTCGAACAGCCCCAGTGTGTTCGGATTGGTCATCATGATACCCGCGACCTCGTCGGTCATAACAGCGGCGACCGCATCGGGCGATATGATCCCCTCTTCATTCGACTTGACCTCGATCGTCGTAAAGCCAACCGAGGCTACCGACGCCGGGTTCGTACCGTGCGCTGAATCCGGGATAATAATCTTGGTCCTGTGGCTGCCACGCGAGTGATGATACGCCCGCATAATCAACAAGCCGGCGAACTCCCCCTGCGCCCCCGCCACCGGCTGTAGCGAGACCGCCGGAAATCCGGAGATCTCACCCAGATAGGTCTGCAGCTCCCACATCAGGTCCAATATGCCCGGTGCGCTGCTGCACGGCGCCAGCGGATGATGGTCCTGAAAATCGGGCAGCGATGCCGCCTTGTCGTTCAATTTGGGGTTGTACTTCATGGTGCATGACCCAAGTGGATAGAACCCCTTCTCGATATGGTGGTTCTTGACCGACAAGCCCACGAAGTGCCGCATGACTTCCGGTTCGCTCACCTCCGGAAGACGCGCGTCCTCCGTCCGGCGGAACTTGTCCGGAATAGCTGACAGGATTTCGGCTTCGCCTTCACGGGTGTCCGGGAGCGTGTACCCCACGCGTCCCGGCACCGACCTCTCGTAAATCAACAGCGCATGTTTCACTGACGACATTCTCATTCCATCCGAAGATCACGCCCGGCGTGACCCTCCCATCTATTTGGTCTCCGCCGTCTTGGGCGGAGGATTCTTTAGTTTCTCAATCAGCTCTTTGGTGTATCGCACATCGCCGGTGTCTGCCTCGGGATGCATCGCCACCCACTCTTCGAACACTTTCACCGCGTTGGCAGTATCTTTCATGCGGCGATACACATCCCCCCGGTACCATTCGGCATCAGCAGCCTGCGACGAACCCGCGAAATCCGCTGCGAAAGCCCCAAATGCAGCCAGCGCCTTGTCATACTGCTTGTCACGACGAAACAGGTCGGCCACCGCCATCCGGCTTTCTCGGGACAGAGAATCCTTGGGTTCACCAAGAGAAATCACCTTGTTGTACCACGTCTCCCCGTCAGCCGCTTCCCCCCGCCCCTTGTATTTCTCGGCAATGTCGAAGGCCATCGCCCGCTCTGGTTTCGAAGCGAACTTGCCAAGCAAATCATCCAGTGTGCCGATTCCGTTTCGATAATCGGTAACCGTCTTGATCAGCTCGTCAGTCGGCAAATATCCAAACACGCGATCAATCTCTTTGCCGCTCTTATCGGTTACCACCAGCGTGGGATATCCCATCACCTTGAACTGTCTTGCCGACAACGTATCTTTCTCGGCGTTTACCTTTACCAATATCACTTCATTCGTGAAATAGTCGATTGCTTTTGGATCTACGAACACGACCGTGTCCAGACGTTTGCACCAGCTTCACCAGTCGGCGTAGAAGTCGACCAGTAGCGGTTTGTCCTGCGTCATCGCCGCGGTCTTCGCCTCCGTGAGATCATTGAACCGGGGTGCACTCGGCTTCTCAGCCGTTGGTTCCGCCGCGACAGCCGCAGCCGTCAATAGGGCCAGGATTACAACGATTGCTGTTCTGCGCATGGTTGCTCCTTCATATGGGTTGTCTCCGATCATCGAGCGTCCAAAGGGATACAGTCATCCCCAAGTATCGCTTCGATAACCATTTCTGCTTCCTCTCTAAACTCCCTGGGCACCATGATGACATTCATCTCACTGGCGCTCTGGGTCAACGATACGGCAGAATCCTGGCCCGGAACCGCACCGCTTAGTGTCGACGGCATCAATACCGACGGTATATTATTCGAATCCAGCGCCCCCTTGGCCTTCTCGGCACGGGAATTACTCTTCACACCGCACACTTGCACCCAGCTATTATCCGGCACGGCGGCAGCATGGCTCCGTCCTGAACGGTTCTCCAGAAGTGGCACCTGGCATTCGGGACAGGCGCTCACCCCGCTCGGATATTCATATTCACATAACGGACAGTACACGCGCTATTCCTTTCGCTGCCATTTTTCACCGAGCGCCATATTCAGCACGTCCACCGCCTCCTCCACCTGACTCGAGAGCACCGATACCTCGAATCGACCGGTCTTACCGCTATAAAACGAATGCAAGGGCAAGCCAATGTCGCCGAAAAATCCGGACTTGGAGACTATCACCGCCGGTATCTCATACACTGTCAGTGTCTCCCGCGCAAAGTCCGCCGACAGTTTGTCTTCTATTGAGCCAATCAACACCCAGTTGTCCTCTTTCTCCTCGTTGTCCTCGGCCATCTCGCGGCCGCAGATGGGGCACTGCTCCGTCTCGGCCGACCACTCCGCTTTACATGCGGGACAGTACGCCACTTGCAGTCAGCTCCTTGAGACCCGTGGCCAGTCGGGCGATCTCTGTTTCGCTGCGCTTCTCCGTGGACGCCACAATCAGACAGTTGTCCAGACCGGCATACCACCGTCCCGCCTCGATCCCTGGCAGATAACCCCGCTCCACCATCGCGAGAATGATATCCCTCGCCGGCACCGGGGTTCTCACGGGGAATTCTCGCACGAACGGCCCCTTGAAATACGGCTCGTAACCGTCAATCTCGAATATCTTCTCGGCCGCTTGCTGTGCCCGTTCCGCCGACAAAAGCGCCACTTTCTTCAGACCGGTCTTCCCCATCAAGCTGATATACACCGCCGCCGAGGTCGCACAGAGCGCCTGATTGGTGCAGATATTCGAGGTCGCCTTCTCGCGACGTATATGCTGCTCCCTGGTCTGAAGCGTCAGTACAAAACCGTCTTTGCCGTCAACATCCTTCGTTCGCGCCACGATCCTCCCCGGCATATGACGTACCAGGTCCTTCTTTACTGCAAAAACGCCCAATAGCGGCCCGCCGAACGAAAGCGATATCCCCAGCGGCTGCCCCTCGCCAACCGCAATATCCGCTCCATAGTCGCCGGGCGTCTTCAACAACGCCTGGGCGATAGCGTCAAACGTCATGATGAACTTCCCGCCCACCTTGTGAATCATCTCCGGGATTGCCTCGATATCCTCAAGCAGCCCGAAAAAGTTCGGTTGGCTCACCACCACGCAGGCAGTATTCTCATCAATCACGTCTTCGATTCTGTTCAGATCGGTCATCCCGTCTTTCATGGGAACGGTGACAATCTCTAGGCTCCGCCCTTGCAGATACGTTCGAGCCACCTCTCGATACAACGGATTGACCGTTTCCGAAATGACCACCTTGCTTCGCTTAGTCACGGAGGTCGCAATCAGAATCGCCTCCGCGACTGCACTGGCCCCGTCGTACATCGAGGCGTTTGCGATATCCATGCCGGTCAATCGGCACATGTGCGTTTGGAACTCGTAGATGACCTGCAAAGTCCCTTGCGCGACCTCCGGCTGATACGGCGTGTAGGCAGTCAGGAACTCCGGACGATTGACAATCGCACCGACCGCTGCCGGAATAAAATGATCGTACACGCCGCCGCCGGCAAAACAGACCAGCCCCTCGCGATTCCGCGTGGACATCTCATTGATCTGTTTCAGAAGTTCCAGTTCCGACAGCGCCGGAATCTTGAGCGGGCGTTTCAAACGGAGTTTCTCGGGGATCGCTTCGAGCAAATCCTCGAAATTCTTCACCCCGATCGTGGCCAGCATTTTCCGACGGTCCTCGTCGGTCAATGAAAGATATGGATACGGCATTTCTCTCTACCGCTTTCTAATCACTAAGGTGTGAATGACAGGCCATCTGATGCGCTGTCATTAATGCGCTTGTAGTAACTGATTATAACCTTTGGCATCGAGTAATTGTTCTACCTCGCCCGGCTTTGACACTTCCACTTTGATCATCCAACCATCACCGTACGGGTCCCGATTGATGATCATCGGATCGCCGTCGAGCGCCTTGTTTATCTCGACCACCTTGCCGCTGACCGGGCTGAACATCTCGGACACCGCCTTGACGGCTTCGATGGTGCCGAATTTCCCCATCTGCGTCACCGCGACGCCGATCTCCGGCAGCTCGACAAAAACGATATCGCCCAATTCCCCCTGGGCATAGTCGGTGATCCCGATCGTGGCCACTTTGCCGTCGAGACGAACCCACTCGTGTTCTTTGGTATATTTGAGAGAATCAAGAACCTTCACGAAAGACCTCCGAAGTCATTCCTTGGTATGTTCAGCAGAAACTGTCTCACTTAGTTCCGCGCGGACCTCTTCGGCCGGCGCGCCTTCCCCCGGGCGCCTGAACGTGACGGACTTTTTTTTAGCCGTGCTTTTCATGCCCTTCCACTGCAGAGTATTCTCGATAAACGACGTGTTGTAATTTCCGGCCACAAACTCCGGATTGACAAATATCGCCTGGTGAATCGGCACTGTCGTCGGCACCCCCTCGACAATAAACTCCTCCAGGCACCGGCGCATGCGGATAATCGCCTCGTCCCGCGTACGCGCCCGCACGATCAGCTTGGCGATCATGGAATCGTAATACGGCGGGATGAAATACCCCGCGTATACCGCCTTGTCCACCCGTACCCCGGGACCACCCGGAATGTGAATTGCGTCAATACGGCCCGGTGTCGGACGAAAATCATTCTCCACGTCTTCGGCGTTGATTCGACACTCGATCACCGCCCACCGGGGAACCAGTTCTTCCTGGTTGAAGATTATTTCTTCACCCAGCGCCACCCTTATCTGATCGCGCAGCAGGTCAACCTCGTACGCCTCCTCGGTGACGGGATGTTCCACCTGTATTCGGGTGTTCATTTCCATAAAATAGAAATTCCGGTCGTCATCGACCAAAAACTCGATCGTCCCCACTCCCAAGTAGTCCACCATCTTCGCGCCCTTGATGGCCGCCTCTCCCATCTTACGGCGAAGTTCCGGCGTTATCAGCGGCGATGGCGTCTCCTCGACCAGTTTCTGGTGGCGCCGTTGAATCGAACAATCCCTCTCGCCAAAATGGTAGAAGTTGCCGTGTGAATCCCCCAGCAACTGTATCTCAACATGGTGCGGGTTGATTATCGCTTTCTCCAGATACAGATCGGGATTCGAGAAAGCATTCTGCGCCTCGGTTGAGGCGATATGAAAATTCCGTTCAAGTTCCGCTTCATCCCGGCAAAGCCGCATTCCTTTGCCGCCCCCGCCGGCCACCGCCTTGAGCATAACCGGGAACCCGACTGAATAGGCAACCTCGCGGGCATCTTCGAATGTCGGAACCACCCCATCGGACCCCGGGATCACCGGCACGCCTGCTTTCCTCATGACATCTTTGGCGATCGCCTTGTCCCCCATCTGACGAATCTGATTCGGTTTTGGCCCGATAAACGTAATCCCGCACGATTCGCAAATCTCGGCAAAATCGGCGTTCTCAGCCAGAAAACCGTATCCCGGATGAATCGCCCCCGCGTTAGTCACTTCGGCCGCCGCAATGATTCTCTTGAAATCAAGATACGACTGCGCCGGAGCGGGAGGTCCGATACACACGTCTTCGTCGGCAAACCGGACATGAACAGCATCCCGGTCAGCCTCGGAATAAACCGCCACGGTCGTCAGTCCCAGTTCGCGACATGCCCGGATTATACGCAAGGCGATTTCGCCCCGGTTGGCGATCAGGACTTTATTAAACAGACGTTCTCCTTCCACGTCACAACCCCTCTATTATGGGATTTCGGTGTCCAGCCTCGCCAGTCATTGCGAGCCACGCCGTTCTCGTCAGCTTTCTCGACGGAACAAATCAAGGGCGTGGCGAAGCAATCTCGTACGCTGCGGCACCGCGTAGACAACTCCTTATACGGGAGTCGTATCCCTTGTTCGGCGGCAAAGATAACGCTTTTCTAATGAAACGACAACATCTAAACGCCCTGTGACAACTGTCTGTTGCCGAGCAGGTTAGGGGTGCTTCGTCGCCGTAGGTCGGGTTCCACAGCGAGCCTCGCAGGTTCTTCCAAAGCGCGAGCGAGGAAACCCGACACCGTTGCCCAACGATGTCATTCCGGCCGCCAAGAGCCGGAATCCAGCCGCTGCCCCGGGTCGTCGGTTCGAGCGAAGACGAGAATCGACAGACCAGAGGTTCGCGTCTCGTCTGCGCTCGACGCGACGACAACAAAGGGGCTGTCCCATCGTCGGTTCGAGCGAAGACGAGAATCGACAGACCAGAGGTTCGCGTCTCGTCTGCGCTCGACGCGACGACAACAGAGGGGCTGTCCCATCGTCGGTTCGAGCGAAGACGAGAACCGGCGGACCAAAGATTTGCGTCCCGTCTGCGCTCGACGCGACGGAAAGGCTTGGCACGTCGCCTCCGCCTTCTGTGCCATCACCTCACCACGACGCTATCGGCAGAACCAGAAGCGGTTCTGCCCTACGGCTCCGTTGTCGGCGGTACTTGCATCACGTGAACACCAGTCAAAAATACTAACGTATTGCAGGGCAACGAACAGGTTGGGTTCGTTTCGTCATTTTTTATTTCGCGACATGTCGTTTTCGCAGCCGCAACGTGAAGTCCGCCAAGTAGTAACGAGGACGAAGCGGTGCGGTCACCGTGCGACACCGTTCGTGAATGTCGATTGCTGATATAGAGTTGCGGCGAAAACACCATGGCACGACATCTCCTGATCATTGACAAATCTCATGCTCTTACATATGGGTCGGAGCTACAATCAGCATGGAAGTGGTGGGGGAAATGCGAGGGGGGGGCACTGTTGTGTCAGGGCATGCCGATTGTCGCCAGACATTCGGTGTGACCCGACATCCCCTTTGTCATTCCGGCCTTCGAGAGCTGGCATCCAGAACATAGGCACTGGACTGGACCCCAGCTTTCGCTGGGGTGACACAGGGCACACGGCCACGCCCTGGGGTCGGGGTACCCCACCGCTTGCGGTGGGTTCACACGGCCACCCCGCCGCTGTCCTGGGCGCAGCTGAAGGATTGCTGTGGGTTTCACCGTACCGTCAGCCGTCTCTGGCTGACGGCTGTTGAATGTGCAATGTGCATGGCACGCGTCCTCGTGTGCCAGTTCTTTGTAGGTCCAAACCCCCACGCTGTAAACCCGCGGGAAACGGGTTTCCGCTGTGGTGTCGGGCGTCACCGCCCGACACCCGTTTGGACTCGCAGGAGCCGTCAGGCGTCCCCGCCTGACGGCACATTAAACAACGCACACACAGCTTCCACGTCCGCTTGACATCTTCCAATCCAACAATAACCCGCTTGCCCGCCACCACCCAGTCTTGCATCTTCCGCATGAGGTTACCTCCATTTAGTTTGTGACGTACTAACGACCACGTTACCTGTTGACCTTTGACAGGAAAGGTAGCCTCGTTCATTTCCCGCCACAACGACACCCATACCATAGCGACTAATCAGGTGTGCAAAAATGACAAAACGAACCCAATCGCCCGTTGTCCTGCAACAGGATAGCCAGACCTTACCCCATAACGAACCGAGCCAAAGTTGACCGAAACCTGCTCGCCACCAACTGTCAAGAATGGTCCATTAAGGTCCGATATACGAAATAAAGACCAGTAATCGTGAGTTGCGGAGCCCAATATGAGAGAACAGCGCAAGAACCACCGGGCAGATGTATTTGAGGATTTTGCCGTTATCGACCAGGCCACTGGCGACACCCTGGGGACTCTCCGCAATATCTCCAGCGGCGGGATGATGCTTCTCGGCCCACGGACAGTCAAGGTTGACCAGCCCTACCGTCTGACTGTTTATCTCCCCAAGCCGATCTCTGGAATCTCGAAACTCGAGCTGGCCACCGTCTGCAAGTGGCACACGTACGACAAAGAGCACATGCTTCACAAAGCCGGCTTCAAGTTCTCGACCCTTACTCCCAGGGATGAAGAGTTGATCGTGATGCTTCAGACCGAGTACGAATTCCTGGCCACTATTACGGAACGGTAGCACTTTCTATAGAGCACTTACAGCTCCTCACCTGTCGCTTCGCGACATCCTCTCCCAGAGGGGGAGGAATTTTTCGCCGTTCGGTCAGGTTCTGCGGGCCGATGTTGCATTGTGCTCACTTTCGAATGCTGCAGTTCCTCAACATGCAAAGACTCACACCAGATTGTCACACCGGCCCGTGTGACCTGACCGACATGCGGGAACTTGGCAAGGACCGGCAGTTCACACGCTCCCTCGACAACCAAGCGTCACCTATAACAGTGTGAGCAGCTAGTGTCTCGGTCGCGCAAGAACTGCCGGAACGAATGAAGGAAACGCCATATCCTGAATCCTTCTCCCTCCGGGAGAAGGTGCCCGAAGAGCCTGCCCTGAGCGAAGTCGAAGGGGCTGATGAGGGGAAATTCAAGCAAGACAAAGGCAGGCGCCCACGCACCTGCCTGACACTATCGCTATGATACCAATCTCAGTACTTCGTAAATCCGCCCGGCAGTTCTCTTCCCTTGGATTCAGACTTGGCGGCAGACTCGTCCCAGCGGTCGGCAGCGCCGGTGATTCCGCGCAGACGGAGATCGAAGTCATCCGGGTTGGTCGCTTGCGACATCGCTTCCTCAAACGAGATCATACCGTTCTTATAGAGCTTCATGATAGCCTGGTCAAACGTCTGCATCCCGTACTGCACGCCTCCCTGCGCCATGAAATCCGGGATATCGACGGTCTTCTCCGAATTCATGAGGCAATCCTTGATCGCGCCGGAATTGATCATGATCTCGAGCGCCGGGGCGCGTCCGGCCATATCGCTGCGCGCCAGCAGACGCTGGCAGACTATCGCCTTCATTGTCCCGGCCAGAAGCAACCGTATCTGCTGATGCTGGTGCGGCGGGAAAAACGAAATGATACGCGTAATTGTCTCCACCACGTTCAACGTATGCAGCGTGGTCAGCACCAGGTGCCCCGTGTCTGCGGCCGTCAGCGCGATGGACATCGTTTCCAGATCGCGCACCTCTCCCACGAGGATCACGTCGGGGTCCTGCCGAAACGCGTGGCGAAGAGCCGAGGCGAATGTCTCGGTGTCGCCGCCCACCTCGCGTTGCGAGATGATCGCCCGCTTGTCGCGATAGATATATTCGATCGGGTCTTCAACTGTCAGGATATTAACCGGCCGATTGGAATTCATTTCTTCGATAATCGCCGCCAGCGTCGTGGACTTACCCGAACCCGTGGTACCGGTGATGATAATCAGCCCACGGCTTTCGTTGGAGAGTTTTTTGACGATCGGCGGGAGATTTAACTCCTCAAACGAGGGAACCGTCGTGTTGACGGCGCGGATGGCGATACCGGTGGTGCCGCGCTGGCGGAACAGGTTGATACGGAATCGCCCCAGCTTGGCCACCGAGAGCGCCAAATCCATTTCGTTCTTGCGCTGGAAACGCTCGAGTTGCTTTTCGTTGAGAATCTGACCGACCACCTGCTCCATGGAGTCGATCGTGATCGGATCGGTGGCGATCTGCTCCAGCGTGCCGTTGACTCGGATATGCGGGCGCACCCCCACCCGGACATGCAAGTCGGAGGCCCGCCGGTTGAGCATTTCAACCAGCATCTGTTTGAGTGTCATAAGCTCCGGAGTCCTTTCCGGTATTATATCGGCAGATCAGCCCTTGGGATCAATCCTGAAAAGCACCTGGCCGAACTCCACTGGCTTGGCGTTTTCCGCCAGGATCTCCACCACTCGCCCGGACACTTCCGACTCGATCTCATTCATCAGCTTCATCGCCTCGACAATGCAAACCACCTGGCCAACCGTGATCCGCTCATTAACCGACACGTACGGCGGTGCATCTGGCGAGGGTGCCGCGTAGAACGTGCCGACCATAGGAGACTTGATCTCTACAAGTTGACCGGTATCGACCGGTGTCGGCGGCGCCGCTTGCGGCCCAGCAGGCGCAGGAGCGGTCGAAGGGACTGGAGCCGCAGCCGGCGACGGGACCACCGCGGTGAGTACCGCCGGAGTCTCACTATGGCCGTTCGACTTGGCTTCCAGCCTCTTCTTTATGCTTATCTTGCGCCCCCATCGGGTCACCTCAAGCGACTCGATCTCCGACTCCTCGACGAGGCGTATCAATTTTCTTATATACTTTTCATTCATATCTAATCCTCACGGAATAGAATCCATGATGACTGGCCGGCGAAACCGGCCACATGGTTATACCTTCCCAGCGAATGATTATACCGGCGTTAGACTACAGCTCCAACAAGTTTTTTGGCGCCCGGTTCAGCACCTTTCCGCCAGTCCTGGTGACCAGAACATCGTCCTCGATCCGGACCCCGCCCCAACCGGAAATGTAGATTCCTGGCTCTATCGTTATCACGTTGTTGGGCTTCAACTTATCCTTGGAAATCGCCGACACCCGAGGACCCATGTGGATAAAAAAGCCTATCCCATGCCCTGTCCCGTGCCCAAACTCCTTCCCATATCCGGCCTTCTTGATAAGCGACCGGCAGGCCTCATCGACAGCCTTGGCAGCAACCCCGGCCCTGACCCGTCGAATACCGGCCAACTGGGCTTTCAGCACGATGCCGTATATCTTCTTCTGTCTCGGCGTCGCTTTTCCCACGACCACGGTGCGCGTGATGTCGGAAACGAATCCGTTAACTCTGGCCCCGAAATCGAACGTGACAAAATCCCCCTTCTCGAGCCGCTTGGCCGAAGCAACTCCGTGGGGCATGGCTGCCCGATAGCCGGAGGCAACGATGGTATCAAACGCCGGTTTCTCCGAACCGAGCATCATCATCTGGTACTCCATCTCGGCCGCCAGCTCGTTTTCGCGCACCCCGGGGCGGACCAGTTCGAGTATCCGCCTGAAAACCGTGTCGGAAATTTCCACCGCCTTTCGAATGTTGGTCAGTTCCGCGGTATCTTTCACCCACCCCATCTCGGCAAACAGGCTGTCGGCATTCACCGGTAGCGCCTCCGGGAGGTTGGCCGCCAGCTTGTCCCGGTTAGTGACGGAAAGATGGTCGCCACAGAATCCCACCCGTTGGTTCCGACCTTTGAGGATCGCAACTTCCTTAAGATTAACGTACAGATCCCCCGTGACGATGGAGACCCTGGCGCCTCGTACCTGTTTTTTCGCCTGGTCCGTGAAACGAAAATCGGTCAGAAACTCGGCCCCATGCCCCGACAACACCAGCATGCCGGAGTCGCCGGAAAAGCCGGTTAGGTACCGTACCTGTTCCATATTGGTGACAATAATAGCATCGAGATTCGCAGCCCGACATTTGGCCCGGAGTTCATTGATCCGTGAAGTGGACATGATCGAGATTCCTCTTATCTTTTTCTTTTATGTGCCGCTCGGCCGAGGCAAGTTTCTCCAAAAGCCGAGGGTGTCGATTGTTGACCGCAAGTTTTTGGTAGATCATCGCCGCCAGGCGCGAGTGGCCTTGATTTAGATACAGGTCAGCCATGGTTTCAGTGAAGAACGGAATTCGCCGATACGCCGCCGTGGTCTCCGCATCGCCGATTTCCTCGCCGCGCGTGATCGTGATCGTGCGGACCGTCTCTTTGCTTGGCGACGCCAGGTCAGAGCGCAGAGCCTGACAGGCAGGGTCGATCTCAAGGATACGCTGATATGTGGCTATGGCGCTCATCTCATCGCCCGACGCAAACCGGATGTCGGCAAGATATTTGAGGGCAGCAATATTCTCCGGGTCTGCCGCCAGAACCTGGTAAAACTCTTCGATGGCCGATTCCGTCTGGCCAGCGGCGTACAGCGCCTTGGCCAGCAGTAATCGCCCGGCGAGCGAGTACGGCTCCTCAGCCAGTTGCTGTCGGCACAATTCAACCGCACCGGCGTACCGTTCGCTCTCAAGCAGCCGTGCGGCCTGTGCCGGCCAGTACCCATGCGATGCCAGTTGTTGCGTGAGACTGTTCATTCCTGCCGACCGATCAGGCGTGTCCGAGTCGCGCGAGTATTTTGCTGGTCGAGCGTCCCGGTGTCAGACGAATACGCCGCACCCGACCCCCGTACGAGCGGACGAACGTCGCCCCCACGATCTCGGCAGCCTGGTAGTCCGCACCTTTGACAAGCACATCGGGGCGGATCGTTCGAATCAATTTGTCCGGCGTATCCTCACCGAAGATGACGACGTAATCGACCGCTCGAAGCGCCAGCAGCACGGCTGCCCGGTCCTCTTGTCTCTGGAAGGGTCTCCCCTTGCCTTTCAGGCGGCGCGCCGAGGTATCACTGTTGAGGCCCACGATCAGCACATCTCCCAACGACTTTGCTCTCGCCAGATACTGAACGTGCCCGCGATGCAGTATGTCGAAAACGCCATTGGTGAAGACGACGTGTTGATGGCGCCTGCGATAGCGCCGTATCATGGCGGGAATCATCCGCGCGGACAGGAGCCGTTCCATGGTATAGGTTACTCGTCCTACCGACCGGCGTATAGGTAGGCTTTCCGGATCGTTTCCATCATGCTCATGGGGACCTTTGTTCCACTACGATCCGGCATCAGAAAGCTGATCTTGCGCGAGGAGATCTCTGAACGGAAAAGCATCGTGGCCACCTCAACCACCGATTCCACGTTGGCGTGCATCTGGGCCGCAGAGTCATTTCTCATCTCCGGCAACGAGTCAGATACCTCGAACTCCCGGCAGATGTCCTGCAGTTCGACGCCAATCGCCTGGCAGAGACTTCCAATCCTCACATCGGTCGTAAACGCGACTCTGGCACAAAGTATCCCGTTGATTCGGAGAGTGTCCTTCACCTGTGTCGCACAATACGCCAGGGCCTCGGTCCCGTTGGGAAATGAAATAGTGGTGGTGTCATAGCTCACGGATCCTATCGCCGTGGACCGACCCCGCAGCCGGAGCATTCGTCCATTCCACTCCTCCAGGTCCCGTTTCGCAATTGCGTCCGGGTTGATCAGCCGCTTGACCATGGTTGCCTGGTCTGAAGACATCGAGGAATCGATGCGCCCTATGATGGCGTCATACCCTTCGACCCTGATCGCCGTCCCGATGCTGTCAATCTCGGTAGTGACAGTCAGGCCGACGAGGATATTGAGCAGCGGATCGTCAACCGTCTCACCGTCCCGCTTCATGGAGATGGCGGCGCTTTTCTCCCGCAAAGCCCAGCCCGAGGCGGTCCGGGTCAATGTCCCTTCGCCACTGAGCAAGGCGCTGTCTAAGATGGCCGCCGCGGTATCGGCCGTGCGGGAACGGGCCGTCACTGCGGAAACCTGGTAACTGACAGAATCCGGCGGCGCAAACGCAAACTGCCCTGTTTCACCCGGCGCCGACGCTGCAATCGCGAGCAGACTTCCGGACAGGAGAACGACAGCGGAGACTCGTATGGACATGTTATTTCCTCTGACCCGGCTGAACCACGGGGCCGGCTGCAGTGAGATTCCCATTTGCGAAATTCATCTCGAGTTCGTGCCGAAGCTGCGGAAGTGTGATAGTGGCCGTGCCGATCTCGCCGACCGTGTATCCGGCCGCAGCATTGGCAATGACCGCGGCCTCAACGAGACTCGCTCCGGCACAGACCGCAGACACGAATGTTGCGATCACCGTATCACCGGCGCCAGTGACATCAAATACCTGGCGCGCGAAAGTGGGAATATGCGTCGGCTCATCGCCACTCTGAAACAGCGACATCCCCTGCGCACCGCGCGTGATCAGGATCGCCTCCGCCTGAAGTTTCGCCAGCAGTCCGGCGCCGACCTCCAGCAGGTCCAGCTCGGTCCTGATCCGTTTGCCGAACGCGAATCCGGCTTCATGGTGATTCGGCGTGATCAGCGACACGTGTTGATAGCTGAAGAAGTGCGTTTCCTTCGGGTCGACCGCGACGAATATGCCGCGTGACCGGCAGGCCCCAATGATTCGCTCGAGCAACGAGCGCGTGATCACACCCTTACCATAATCCGATATGATAACCGCCTTGATGCTGTCGGCGGCCGCGAGAAACCGGTTGACCACCCGATCCTCGATGGCGGCATCCAGCTCGTGCGTGTTTTCCCGATCGGCCCGGACCACCTGCTGGCTGTGCGCGATGATGCGTGTTTTGATCGTGGTCTGACGGGATGAGTCGTTGATAAGAAAATCGCGCCCGATATTCTTTTCTTTCAGGAGCTGGCTTAGTTTGACCGCGGCCTCGTCCTCGCCGACCGCGCCCAGCAAGAGCGCTTCATCCCCAAGCGCATGAATGTTGGCCGCGACGTTTGCCGCGCCGCCCAATAGCAGCCGGGTCGTGGTAATCTCAACGACCGGCACGGGCGCTTCCGGCGAAATACGATTGACCGAACCCAGCAGGTATTCGTCGAGCATGATGTCGCCGAGGATCATGATCCGTGAACGGCCCATGCTCGTCAGCACCGCATCGATTCGCTCTTTCGTCACCGGCATCCGAATGTCCTTTGTCTGGTGTATTCAACCCGCAGGTCCGCGGCTTCCGGGGTTGACACAGCGGCCAAATATATTACACTGCCCTGGCGGAGACAAGGAAGAAGCACACGTAATTGAATAGAGAGAAGCCGTGTATGGAACAGACCGCACCCCAGCAGATCAATATCGAACTTGGCGAGAAGGAAGCCGAGGGCATTTACGCCAATCTGGCGATGATCACGCACTCCCCGACGGAGATAGTCATCGATTTTTCCCGCATCATGCCGCGAACCGCCAAAGCCCGCGTGCTGGCACGCATCATCATGACACCGATGCACGCCAAGCTGCTGCAACGCGCGCTCGAGGAAAACCTCAAGAAATACGAAAGTCAGTTCGGCGAGATCAAGATCCATGGCGCGCCGCCCACGCCCAAGACGATCGGGTTCGGTGTCGGCCCGGAAAACGATACCGACAAGAAGTAACTGGCTGACTCGATCCATTTTTTGGTTGACCCTGCCCTGTCCGGTCAGTGCATTGGGGCGATGAGTGTAGCCAAAAGCACCGCCATCTGCCCGTTCTGCAAAGAACCGATCAATGCCGGAGCGGTCAAATGCAAACATTGTCAGTCCGATCTGTCCGGGATCAGGAAAACGCGCACGAATTATTTCGCGCGTTATAACACGTTTCGGTATGGCTTCCTGGCAGGCATTCTGTTCACTGTAGCAGTCGCACTACTTGGTTACTTCCAGTTCTTCCGCGATTAGCGCTTGTTTTTCGACGGCCGGTCGCCGCTCGGAAACAGCATCATTCCATTAACATCACACGCATCTTGTCCGATATATGTCCATATGGAATTGACGACATATTCCTTTGGCCACCGGACGGCCTATGCATAACACAAGGGTGGAGCCCGTCGAACAGGGGGGCAACGACCAGGCCGCCGAACCCGCTGGTAGACCGGCCCCTCGCGGCACCGGTCCGGTCAGGATGGCGCTTCGGGAAACCGATGAAGCGTTGCGCGTCATTTTCAACAGTGTCCACGACGCAATCTTCATCCACGACGAAGACGGGACCGTTGTTGACGTCAACGACCGCATGCTGCGCATGTACGATCTCACGCGCCAGCAGGCGCTTGGATATTCCATCCTGAACGACTACAGCGGTTCGGGAAATCCGGCCGGTCAGGTTCGGGAGATCTGGGCGCGCACCTTGGCCGGTGAGGACCAATTGTTCGAATGGAAGGCCAGGCGCCCGCGCGACGGCTCTCAATTCGATTGCGAGGTGTTTCTCACGGCCATCAAGTATCGTGGACGGCGATTGATCCTGGCAACCGTGCGGGATATCACAGTCCGAAAACAAGAACAGGAAGTGCTACGGGCCGCAACCATGCAGCTGCAGGCGCTGTTCAACGCTTCACCTTTAGGGATCATGGCCGTGGATCGGCAGGGGCGGGTAACACTGTGGAACGCCGCCGCCGAGCGCATGTTCGGTTGGACGCGCGAGGAAGTTATCGGCCGATCCAACCCCCTGGCGTCCGAAACGAGGCAGAGTGAGTTTGAAACGCTGCGTGCCCGTGTCGTTCGAGGTGAGTCGTCGTCCACCGTGGCAACGACGCGCCGCCGCAAGGACGGCACCTCGATCGAGATAAGTCTCTCCACGGCGCCCCTTCGCGATGCCGCCGGCACGATTATCGGGCACATGGCGGTCATGGCGGATATCACGGCGCAGAAGCAGGCCGAGAAAGCGCTTCGCGAATCGGAAGAGAAATACCGTACCTTGATCGAGAATATCAATGACGTCGCGTACGCGTATGATCCCGACGGCGTGATCACGTACATCACGCCGAATGTCGAGCGGATCGCCGGCTATTCGCCCGGCGAGATCGTGGGCCGCAACCTGCGGGATTTTGTTCATGCCGACGACATCCCCCAGGTCGAAAAGGGTCTGGCGGCAATCACGCAGGAGGGCAAGACGGTCCCCTTCCTCGGGCGCATCCACACGAAATCGGGTGGTTTGCTTTCCGTCGAAGAACTCAGCCGGCCGGTCCGGGATGCCGAAGGCAGCATCACACATGTCGTCGGGATTATCCGCGACATTTCCGCCCGCATGCGGGATCAGGATGAGATTCGAAAACTATCTCAGGCGGTCGAACAGAGTCCCATCTCCATCATCATCACGGACCTGAACGGGAACATCGAATATGCCAACCGGCGCTTCGCCGAGCTGACGGGGTACAGCCTTGACGAGGTCAGGGGGAAAAACCCGCGGCTTTTGAAATCCGGACTCATGTCGGAAGACGTCTATCGCGACCTCTGGAGCACTATCCGCCGAGGGGAGCGATGGCAGGGGATACTTCATAATCGCAAGAAGAACGGCGAACTCTACTGGGAAATGGCGTCGATTTGCGCCATCACCGACGAGCACGGTCGTATCACGCATTACCTCGCGCTCAAGGAGAATATCACCGAAAGAGTTCTCAACGAACGGGAATTCCGCAAACTCTCAACGGCGATGGTGCAATCGGCCAATCTCATTTCGATGATCAACGCCGACGGCTTCATCGAGTTTGTCAATCCGCGCTTCTGTCAGGTCACCGGCTACGGCCTGCCGGAAGTCATTGCCAAACCTCTCAGCGTACTCCAATCGCCGGACAACGACGAAGAGGTCATTGCAGCCGTCTGGGGCGCCATCAGAAGCGGGGCCACCTGGTCCGGACGTCTCCGCAGTCGTCGCAAGAACGGCGAGATATTCTGGGAGCACGTGACACTAACTCCGGTCCGGGACGAAACGGGCCGCCTAATGAACTTCGTGCTGATCGGCGAGGATATCACCGCCGAAATCGCCGCCCAGCAACAGCTCCTCGAATCGGACAAGTTGGCCGCTATCGGCGTGCTGGCCGCCGGCGTCTCCCACGAGTTCAAGAATTATCTGGGCGGGATCATTGGCAACGCCTCCTTCACCCTCGACCAGTTGGCTGCGGGAAGTTCCCCCGGCCTCGATCTGGCAAAAGAGACGCTCTCACAGATCATCGATCTTGGCGAGAAGGCGAACCAGGTCGCCATGACACTGCTCAGCTACTCCAAATCGCGAACACAGGACCGGGTCCGCACCAACCTCCACCCTATCATCACTGACACGCTGAATCTGGTCGAGAAGGAGATGCGCGGACGCGGCATTGAGGTAGTGACCTATCTGGAAGCGATTCCGGATGTTGAAGTCTCCCCCTCCAAGATCCAGCAGTTGCTCCTCAATTTGCTCATCAACGCCCAGGATGCTATCGAAGGAATGGGTGTCGTGAGTATCGTACTCACGGCTGATGATACCTACGCCTGGTTGAAGGTTGGGGATACCGGCATAGGCATTCCCGCGAAGAATCTGGCGCGCATCTTTGATCCGTTCTTCTCGACGAAGGGGGTGTGGGGCCAGGACAGAATATCGGGCACCGGCATGGGGCTGGCGATCTGCCGCAACATAGCTCGCGAGCACAGCGGCGACATGCTGGTGGAATCACTGGTGGGGATCGGCTCCACCTTCAGTCTTCGCCTGCCGCTCAGCACAGCGCCGAATCCGGAGCATACGTCAATCGATCCGCCACGTCACCTTAGACTGCTGATCTTCTCGTCCGACCAGGCTCTGTACCAGCATTATTTCAAACCGGCCTGTAGTGCAGGTGCGTCACTTCATATGGTGGACGATGTTGCCAGAATCGAAGGGGATCTCCGCCTGATCTGCGACCTGGTCATTTGCGACGCTCGATTCTCCGGGAAAATTGAGTTGCTCAAGATGGCCGAATCGAGCCGGCTGGCGCAGGTCCCGTACGTCATGGTCCAGTGCGGCGCGCTGGAGTACCAGCTGTCGCATCTCTACGACCACGCCCTGGCCAACTACAAAGAACTGCCTGAATTCGACAAGATCCTGTCCGTGGCGGTGACCACCGCAAGCGCGGACGCCGGCAAACCCTAACGCGGCGCCGGTCCGAAGGCACGCTTTTCAAGCGCCGTTACTTCATTCATGACCATCGGCACGGTAAGTTCGGTCATGCATCGCATACGGGCGGTTCCCCTGAGAGGGCAGCTATTGCGAACACATCCGATGCATTCCAAATGAGCCAGTCGCGCCACTCGCACATACTCCCCGAGGGGAGCTGTTTCGGCCGGATCCCCGGCTCCGAACAATACGATCGTCGGTACGCCGGTCGCGGCCGCCATGTGCGCCGGTCCGGAATCATCGCCCACAAATAACTGCGCGCGGGCCATCACCGCCGCTGATTCCCGCACGGAACATTTTCCGGCCAGATTGACGGTCCTGGCGACGCCGACGCTCTCAACGATCTCATCGCCCCAGCGGGTATCCTCGGCTGCACCGATCAACACGACCTTCACATCGTATTTCACAACCAGCTCCTTCCCCAGGGCCGCATAATTGGCAGTTCCCCAGCGACGTGATTCGGCGACCGCTCGAAACGCCAGGCACGCGTAGCGCTCGCCCGAAGTGAGACCGAAATCGGCAAGCACTGTAACGGCCCGCTCATTGTCGTTGTCGTTCAGAAACAGGCGGGGCGGGGTGTATTCCAGGTTGCGCCCGATCGCGCGACGGAGCAGTTCGAAGTAGGTGGCGGACCGGTGCTGGCAGTTAAGCGGTGTCGGCATGGCAAAGGGACGGGTCAGCAGAAGCCGCCGCCCATCGGCGATATAGCCCACACGCTCCTTGATACCGGCCAGCTTGAATCCGGCCGCGGCGCCAAACGACGGTGGCAGGATATAGCCGATATCGAAGTTGTGCCGCGAGAGTATCTCCTTGATCTTTACCACCGCCATCAGGCCATGCACATGCTGCGTTGGAATCCGTATGGTCGCGTCGATTGCCGGGTTCTGCTCGTACAGTTCGGCCAACGACTCGGGCGCCAGCACGGTGACCGTAGCGCCGGGGTGTGCCTCGCGCGTTTCGTTGATCATGGGAAGCGCCATGATACAATCCCCCAGATGATTGGGGGTTCTGATGACTATGCGAGAGCTCATTATCCGGAGAATTTACTTTCGAGATCAAGCCGGGTCACCAGAAAATTACGCAATTCGTCCAGGTATTTGTCTTTGGTCTGCAGAAAAAAGATTTGCGCATCAAGCAGCGTGATGTCGGATATCTCGCCGTTATCGAACCGCTTCTGCGCAATATCGAGTTTGTTCTGAGCCAGCCCGATCTGCTGACGAATAACGGCCAGCTTTCGGTGGCTGACATCAAGGCGGTTCAGCAGGCTTTCGATCTCCGCCTTGGCCGCCTTCTGTGCTTTCTCGAATTCGAGCCGGGAGGATTCCTCGGCCAGACGTGCCGCCTTCACCGACGCCCCCGATGCCCCGCCATCCCAGATGGGGAATGTAAAATTGAGCGCCACCGTCCAACTGTTGGTGTTGATATCCGGAAGCTGGGTGCCGTCCACGTCCACCTTGCCCCGGCCGAATGAATAATTGGCCGCCAGATCGCCGGAAAGACCGTGCGCTGACGCTGCGTAGTCGGCGGCACGTTTCGCCTTCTTGTATCGATACTCCGCTTGCCTGATCGATACGGTCGAAGACCAGTTCTCCTGTAGGCTTCGCCGCGTCGCTTCACCCAGCACCACCAACGTCTCAGGCATGAATAGGCGCAACGTGTCCGAAGCATCCAGGTCCAGCAGAATCGCCATCTGGCGCCGTTTTTCTGCTAACTGGTTTTCCATGTCGAAATGGTTCAACTCGTTGTCGAGCTTGAGTGACGACGTCTCGAGGAACTTCTCCTCAGCGATCACCCCATCGGCCAGCTTCGCCGAGTCGACAGCGGTCTTGAGTCGCGACGATTCAAACTTCACGCGGGCCAGGTCCGCTCGCAACTCCGTCTGCAGGACCCCGACATATGCTTCTATGACTTCCTTGCGGAGCTTCCCTTCTTCTTCAATCCGGGTGAAGCGGGCAATCTCGTAATCGTCCCGGCGATTGTGCAGCTCGTATTTGGATTCCGATGGCTTCAGAAGAGGCTGGGCGTACGAGAAGCTGAACGAGCCTTGTTTCGTGTACGATATCGGATAGATGAGATTCCCCAGCGTGTCGGAGTCGGGATATTTCTCATCACGTTTGGTAAGGTTGGCCCGCACTGTGAAATCGCCGCCGAAGATCAGACTCTGTTTCAGGCTGATGTCCGAGGTGAGACCGAAATCGGTCGATGTGTACAAACCTCTCCCCTTGAAACCGAATACACCACGATAGGATTTGTCCTCCGAGTACGATGGCAGCGAACCCTCCAGTTTGATCTCGGGAACATAGAAATTCACCCGCTTGGCGAAATAGTTCTGCTCGGCCACTTCCAGGTTGCCGCGGATGACACTCCCCCGCGCGGTACGGTTGACGGCCAGATCGAGTGCCTGGTCCAGTGTCAGATCTCTGCTTTGAAGCCCGGCAGCCGTCAACAGAGAACCTATCGCCATGCCGCAAATCACTACCACACGTTTCATAACGAACCCTCACACGGAACATTCACCGGCATAACATAACGCTATTCGTAACGGAGCGCCTCGATCACGTCCAGGTGCGCCGCCTTACGCGCCGGGTAGATGCCGAACACGATACCCACCGCCGTCGAAACTCCCACCGCCAGCACAATTGAGAACGCCGACACGATCGTGGCCCAGCCGGCATAGAACGAGATCGCCCGCGAAATAATCAGACCCAACGCCAAACCGATAGCGCACCCTACCAGGCAGATAGCCACCGCCTCGAGAAGAAACTGCTGCAGTATATCCCCTTGCGAGGCGCCGACCGCCCGCCGCACGCCGATCTCTCTCGTCCGCTCGAGGACTGTCGCGAGCATGATATTCATGATGCCGATACCTCCGACCAGCAGCGACAAGCCGGCGATAGCTCCCATCACGATATTGAATATCCGCTGCGTCTTCTGCGACTGCCGGAGCAGTGACTCCGGCACGACTATCTCATAATCGGCCACGTCGGCATGGCGACGTTTCATCACCCGCTCGACCAGTTTCGTCACCAACGGCACATCGTTGAAATTGCCGACTGTGATTGTCAGTTGATCGATCTCCGGCGTGTTGTAAGCCTGCTGGGGCTGGCCATCGTTGTCGCCGAAAAAGACCAGTTGCTGCTGTGACGCTCCCGGCTGCACGCGGTCGAGCTTCTTTGCCGCCGTCTGAAACGGGATATATACGTCTTCATTGAGATTCTTGAGCTCCAGCCCCTCCACCTTGCCGCGACCGATATACTTGTCCGCCATGACGCCGATGACCGTGAAGTCGATCTCGCCCATCCGGACCGTCTTGCCGATCGGATCGGCAAAGGCAAACAGACTGCGCTTGGCCTTCGCCCCAAGCACGCACACCTGGCTGCAATTGGCGTTGTCGAAACCATTCAGAAAACGGCCCGTCGCGACTTCTATCGACGACGAATTGACGAAATTCGGCAGCGTGGCAACAACGCGCGCGGGCGCCTCGTTGCTGCCGGCGCGGATCTTGGTGATGCCGGCCTCGATCCGCTGCGGCACGACATTCACCACTGCCGGAGACAACTTGGCAATGTTCTCACCGTCAAGGCGAGACAATCCTGCCGAGCGGGACAATCCGCCTTCAGCGTTGGGCATTTCATCGGGGATCTTGGCGTTGACGATGATGTTGTTGATGCCGAGGATCGATATTTGCTCCAGCACCTCCTGCTTGGCCCCCTCGCCTATCGAGAGCATCGATACCACTGCGGCGACACCAAATATCACGCCCAGCATGGTCAGAAGCGTGCGGAGTTTATGGGCGGTCAACGATTCAAACGAGACCGCAAAAATGCGTCGATATTCCATCCGATCCGCTACCTGGAACTCTTTACCTGGACCTGACCGCCTTCGCCTCGACCTTTGTTCAGTTCCGGCTCAGTCGCGCGGTCGCCGGGGAACCCCTGCTCACCCAGGGTAGGATCAACCAGACAGATCGACTCACCCCCTTTAAGTCCCTCGGTCACTTCGATCTCCATATCATTCTTGCGACCCACCTGCACCTCGCGCTTGTCTTTACTATCCAGATACACGAAGGTTTTCCCTTCTTTCTCGAAAACTGCCTCCAAAGGCACGGTGACGATATCAGGGAAACGACCAATGACCACGTCGCACGACGCCGACATCCCGGGCTTGACATTCTCGTCATGATCGGTGATCGCCACTTCGACATCGAAAACGTTCACTTTGGATTGATAGTCTTTCTTGCGGGCCAGCGTCCCCTTCTTCTGCACCACTCCCTTGTATTGCTTGTCGGGGAATGCATCCAGTCGCACGATGACCTCCTGCCCGGAGTCAACCTTGGCGGCATCAACCTCGGAGACAGCGGCTTTCACCACCATCTCGGTCAGATCGGGCAGGTTGATCAGCCCCTGCCCCGGCCACGGCGAGTCACCCTCCTGAACTTTACCCATCGAGCCCCCCTTCCAGATTTCGAGGTATACGACCATACCGGGGATCGGCGCCGTCACGGTGAGTTGGTCCAATTCTCGCTGCGCCATGTTCACTTTGTCCTGGGCCCTCTTCACTTCCAGCTCGGCCTTGGCGACATCGGATTTTATCTGTTCCAGTTTGGCGTTGAAATTCAGTTGGGCCAGTTCCAACTCAAGTCTGGCTTCCTCCGCCAGCTTGGGCGCTTCGTGTTTTTTCTCATCGTAGTTCCGCTCAGCTTTCTGCAGCTCCAGCCTCAGCTGTTTCTCCTGGATTGTCAGCTCCTGTTTCGCCCGTTCGAGAGCGGTTTGATTAATCTTCAGGGCCGATTCATGATCGCGCAAGTCGGCCTGCTGCTGGGTGGCATCGAACTTGATCACCGAATCTTTCACTTTCACCATCGAGCCCTCCGGCGCCAGCCACGTGATCTGCAATCCGCGAATACGCGGCGCCGTGAGCGAATAGGCTCGCTTGGCGTCAACAGTGCCGCTCGCCTTCTGAGAGATCAGAAACTCCCCCTTCTTCACCGTGCTGGTGGGGATATCGATATCCTTGGTGAAAATCGCATTGACGCCGTAGTAGCTGCCGAGCAATACGACGGCAAACACGACGATAAAGATATACTTTTTCATAGATATGTCACTCTCTGGCCACCCCTGCGCGACCGTTCACAACCTCATTCTTGATACTGCATTGTACGCAAGTTATTATCTGTCGGTTGCCTGACGGCTACAGTTTCCATCTCCTGTGCGTCCACATCCACTGGTCCGGAAACTGCCGAATGCAGTTTTCAAAAAACCCCGTGTACTGCTCCGTCATCGTGCGAATATCTGCTTCTTCGTCGCCGCTGTTCGGCGGATAGATCGGCTCTCCGGCCATGGCAACGTGTCGATCAAACGACTCCCGACGCAACATATACGGCAACAACGGGCAATTTGCCCGGATTGCAAAGAGCGCCGGTCCTCTGGGTGTCGCGGCCGGCCGGCCGAAGAATTCCAGCCGCACGCCACCGGATGAGGCATGCTGGTCGGACACCAGGCCGGTGATGCGATTCGCCTTGAGCGCCTTGAACACCTGCCTCGTACTCGTGGCCAAGGGAATAATACCGACCCCCATCTCGCGACGAAACCCGATCAGCAGGTCATCAACCTTTTGATTGTGCTGTCGGCCAACAAGAAAGTCCATTGGATATCCCATGGCGCCGAACCAGGCTCCCAGAAGCTCCCAGTTGCCGAAATGCGCCGTCACGATTATCCCACCATTGCCTTTGGCGCGCGCCTGTTCCACACCAGTGAGATCGCCCGCAACCAGACTTCGCGCCCCCTCCGCCTTGATCTTGCCGAATCGCGCGAACTCGACCAGCGTCCGACCGATATTCTGGAACACACGTCGCGTGATCTGCTGCAGTTCTGGTTCCGAGTATCTGTCGCCGAACGCGCGACGGAGGTTTTCCATGGCGATCCGCTGGCGTGAAGTCAGCATCAGGTACGCCAGATCGCCAAGCCCGGCGCCGAGCCGATCAGCCGCACGAGGCGAAAGCAGATTCGCCACCGCTATGCCGAACCGTGTCGCCAGGTATTCGACGTGGTGGCTTAGCTTCGCCATGGTTCTTCATCGTCCGTCTGTTCAGGGCGGTCCGGATCGCCGTAGTCGAAATCGGTCGATTCGAACTTCTCTTCATCGCGCCACTTTTTGTAATACGTGCGCCGCTTGCGCCATTTCAGATACGCCCCAACCACTACCAGGATCGCCAGGGCAGTCCAAAAATACACAGTGTCCATAAACAGACTCGTTATGTTGAAGCGCGACGATAACGCCGCGCGAAGGTCCTGGTCGAACTCCGATTCCGTCGCACCGGTCGATATAATCAACGCCGAGTCGACACTCTTCCCCCGAGCTATTTCGTCAAGGAACCGGTTAACCGCATCAAGGCCATATTGCCGTACAAAATACTCCAGCGCCAGATACGACGTAGCATAAGCGACATGCGCCTTCCCCTCGCCAAAGCGATTGACATTGTCTATCTGGTTCAGGTTTATAAACTGCCCGAACACCGCCGCCTGGCTCATGGCCAGGTTGTCCGACCAGCTCCACTCCATCGACATGGTCATAGCCATCCCCTCGTCAAACCATCGGGGAGGACGATAAAACCCGGTCCTCTTTTCTACCACCAAGTGCGTGTATTCGTGCGCCAGCAACTCGCCAAGGCTCCGGTTCACGCGAAACCGGTCCGGCGACTTGATGACTATCCGCCTGAGCGGCGCCACCGCCGCGGCCGCACCCCAGTCCGGGAATCCACCCCCGATCAGGCTTTGGAAATACGCCAGGTCTCCGACCACGTAGATGTCCGGTCGATAATCCAGACTGTCTCGTATCAAGGCAATTAGACGGCGGCGAGTGCTAACCACAATCGAATCTGCCGCGCTCAGATACGTTTTGTTGTCCAGATGGTACACCGCATACTCGCGCGCCACCGACTCCGGAGGCTCATAGGCGCCACCTGTACCGCACACGAATAACAGCACCAGTAGCAGTGCCGGGCAGACCGCCCGCAAGACATTCATGGTGTCAAGATAACTGCATTTGTGTGTGAATCAAGCTGCCCGCGTTGCTGCTAACGGACGCTTTCCCCTTATCGCCTGTAAACGTCTGCTCAACCGCGGTTGACATCGCCCGTACACGCTTATACCTTGTGTGCGCAAAAAGCAATACTGACAAAGGAGACGACCATGAGCATTTTCGAATACGCTATGAAGATGGAACAGGATGGCCGGGCGTTTTATCTGGAGCACGCGGCCAAAATCCGCCAACCCGAGTTAAAACGAATCCTGGAAGAGCTCGCTCATGACGAACTCAAGCACTATAACATCTTCAAGGCGATGCACGAAGGGCTTCAAGCGGACTATAAGGAATCGGAGAAAACTACCATTCTCAACACCGTTAAGAACGTCTTTGAGGAACTAAAAGCGGCCGACAAGGAGTTCTCTTTTCCGCCTGAGGCAAAGAGGATTTGGGAGCAGGCGCAAGAAGTTGAAAAGAAAACCGAGGACTTCTACCGTGTGAAAGCCGCCGAAGTGACCGATCCCCGCCAGAAAAACGTGCTCAGCCGGATCGCCGATGAAGAACATCGCCATTGGGTGACGATGCAGAACGTCATTGAATTCCTGGATCGCCCCAACCACTGGCTTGAGGACGCCGAGTGGAGTGACTTGGGAGAGTAGTAACGACTACGAACGAAATCGCTTCACCTCGGTTCCACCCCTTCTCCCTTTCAGGGAGAAGGTGCCCGAAGGGCGGATGAGGGTCAATAGACCCTCTCCAACCGCATTCTCACCCCACCTCCCCATAAATCTTCTCCGCATACCGATCGGTCATGCCCGCAATGTAGTCTGCTATCACCACCTCTTTTCGTTCCGTCAACAGCATCTCCTGAAAACGGGGCGGCAGCAGGTCCGGATGGTGAATGAAATGTACGAACAGCCGCTCAAGTATCTCTCGCGCCCACTGCGTCATGTCAAGCAGCCGGGGATGGCGGTACAGCTTCACCGTGAGGAACTGCTTGAGTGCTGCCACTTGCTCCTGTATCCGGGGCGAGTACCGGCCGACTCGCTCCGGCGCATGCCGTAACTGGTCAAGAGTTGTGATGCCAAGACGGTTCAGTTGCCGGTCCGTTTCTTCCAGCACGTCGGTCACCAGCAGGTTCACCAGGTGACGCACCAGTAGATACCGCTTCTGGTCATCCACCAACATCGCTGCCTGACCGGACTGCGCGAAGAGATTCCCTGCCCCGTGCGCCCAAATGGACAACTCTCGCAACTCATCCAGTCTGATGATCCCGGCTGACAGTCCGTCGTCCACATCGTGTGCATTGTACGCGATCTCATCCGCGATATCCACAAGTGATGTTTCCAAGGTTGGCCGAGTGAAGGGATCGAATTCCGACAGGTCAAGCCGCACCTTGGTCTCGTGCTTGGCTATCCCTTCGCGCAGTTCGAACGACAGATTCAGTCCCGGATGCTCGGCATACCGCTGCTCCAGCAAGTCCACCACGCGCAGCGATTGCCGATTGTGATTGAACCCGCCGCAATCTTTCAGAAGTTCGTCCAGCACGTCTTCCCCAGCGTGTCCGAACGGCGTGTGTCCCAGGTCATGAGCCAGCGCAATCGCTTCGCTCAGGTCCTCATTGAGCCGAAGGCTCCGCGCCAGTGTCCGGCTGATCTGTGCCACTTCGATCGTGTGTGTGAGCCGGGTGCGAAAATGGTCCCCCTCGTGCGGCAAAAATACCTGCGTCTTGTATTCCATCCGGCGAAAAGCGGTGGAGTGGATAACCCTGTCCCGGTCACGCTGAAAGGCGGTTCGCAGCGGATGTTCCGGTTGGGGAAACACCCGTCCGCGCGACTCGCATGCTTTCGCCGCGTAGCCGGCCAGATGCTCACGCTCCCAGCGCTCGATATCCTCGCGCTTACTTAAACTCATCGCCCCCAGCCTTCGGCAGCTTCGACCCGTACGAGACCGCCACCGTGTGGGAAAGCCCCAGTACCGGATGATACGATACAGTGTAGCTGATTGTGCTTTCTTTGATCGCCAGATCGACACCGCCGCCGAACTGGATCGGCGCGGTCGAGAAACCCCAAAGCAAACTCCCACCCCTCCCAAGGACGATCCGCTGGCCGATCGCGAACTGCGGTGTCTCTCGGTTCTGAAATGTCATTCGCCCCACCACGGACATCGACCGCGAACTGACATATTCAAAGTACGTTGCATAATTCGGCTCGATTCGCGGACTGCCGCGCTCCAGCCGAGGGGATGTCAGGTTATCGGCGCTGACCGCCGCATAGTAGGGATGTTTCCGAAATCCCACCCCCACGCCAAACGACGCCGCACTCAGATTGCCATAGTGACCACCGAACGAGGCCATCAGTACCGAACCGGTCAGCCCGATCGATACCAATTGCTCCTGCCAGCCCAGCGAGAGTTTGGCAATTCGTTCGGAATACAGGTCCCCCTCGCCGAACTGAGAAAAGCCTATTGCGGACAAGACTTTCTTCCATCTGCCCCCGGCGGCAACGAACACCTGATCGAACTCGCTCATATCGAACTGCCGATTGAACCCGGTCTCCACCCGCCATTCATTCTGATACAACCCACCGCTCGGCGCGCTCAGGAGCATCGACGGGCTGGAGTGGGACAGGAGCAGACCATTCCCCATTCCGGTTCCCTGCCCGAGCACAAACTCGAATGCCGACACACCCGGCGCAGGCAGCGCTATCAACAGGAGTATGGAAATGAACCTCTTCATTGTTCACCGTGCGATCACGACAGGTCGCTTCACCGACTCAACACCCTTGGCCTCGAAATAGACAATATAGAGGCCGATCGGCAGCCGCACACCGCCGTCGGAACGCCCATTCCATTCGTATTCGTCCCGGAGAAATTGCTCGTTGTCCACCAGTGTCCGTACCAGCCTCCCTTTGCGATCGTAGATCTTCAAGTCGTACCCAGATGCCGATGGCGCCGCAATGATGATCGATGTTTGTTCGTCCTGTCCATCACCATCAGGGGAGAACAGTTCCGGCTGGACCGAGAGTCTGATCCCCGAGGCATCCTGCTCGAACACGACATCGTTGATAGCACCCGGAGAACCGCCGGGAACGGTAGATTTTCCCCAGTCGTCGAGCCGGGGCGGCTCTTCGCCGCGACACCAGGTGTGGTTGTCCTCGAATACTTTCTGGTATGCAAACTGATCCGCAAGGATCCCGAAACTGTCCACTAATCGCACCGTGTCGCCGCCGTCATTGAGAGCCGGCCACGGTGTCGGTTGCACGAGCATCCCCTGATACGCAGGATATGCACTGCGAAACGCCGAGCTGTCTTCCGCGAGGACGAACCGTTCCTGAGCCGCTACTACAACCGGCCCAGGGTCGATTCGATACATGGAACCGGCATCTCCGATCCACCAGTTTTGCAGGACAAGAGCGCTGTCCAGCCTGTTGTGAAGCTCGATCCACTCCGTCCCAATCACACCAGCAGGATTAGCAAGCAGTTCGGACAACCGCAGCGGCGGGTACGCATCACCGGGCGCCACGATATCCCGACTGTCGTTGTACGTTCGGTCATCCGGCTCCAGCGCCACGTGAAGCGAAACGTAGACACCCGGCAGAGTCAGCACACGCTGCACCAGGGTCACGAAACCTGAATCAATCGGCGGCAGCGAATCGGAGAACACGATCGTATCCGCTGTCATCAAATCCAGCCCTGCCAGCGAAACAGTAAGCGTTCGGTTCGTCTGCGTGTTCCGACCATTGTTGCGAATGAAAAACGCCATCACTGTCAAGCCATGGTCCGCTGCAACCTGGACGGAGTCCAGCGACAGGTCATCCGGCAGCGGTACCAGTGAGTTGAGCCTTGCTGGAGTTGAACCTGACGGGTCAATCGACTGGCCTATGAACTGCGAGGTGGGCGTCTGCCGCTCCCAGGAATAACCGTCTTGCCCGTCTTGCGACCACGACAGGGTTGAAACAGGGGCGAGAAGTTGCAGCAATTCGACCGTGCCGCCCCCATTGGCCAGCGAGAAAGTAGTGTCCAACGGTTCTGGAAACTGTTCGCGCGGATCATCTCCCCAAACACCGGAATTGTTCCCCCAGATTTCTTCAAATCCCGGCGTACCGCCTGAAGAAAACAACCGTCGACAAACGATGAAATACCCCTGCCCCAGAATTGTCCCTGTCAGTGGCAGCGTACTGGCGCCAATTTGCAGCTGAAAGAAATTGTCAAGCGGCACCGGCGCAGCTCCGGAGTTATACAACTCGATCCATTGGAGACTGATACTTGCTCCGGGTTCATTGGCCATAACTTCATTGACTATCACATCCCCGTGCGAGGAATTGGCGAGCCCAACCACCATCAGCACGCCGAGTATGATGCCGGTCCTGTTCACAGTGCCGCCGTGAGCTCGAATGCCACCGACCATTGTTCGCTCGCCGTGCGATAACGCGAATATGAACGCATAATCTTGATTCTCCCTTCCCATTTCCGGGCCAGACTCTGCGTGTTCTCCAAAAATAAATACCAGTAGTCCAGTCTGCCACGCATGACCCGCCCCATATTTGACCAGAGCCGCCAGTTTCCCGCGCTACCGCTGCGCCACTCCACCGAAATGAACTGCGACAGCACTCCTGCCTGACGCTGCCTGAGTTTGAGCCCGATATAGCTTCGCACTGACAGCGGCTTCGTCTGAACACGGGCCTCAAGCCGCACCCGGTGATCGGTCACTTCGCCGGCATGATCGACCCCCTCCCGTATTCGGGCATCCGCCAGATAATCGGCGCGCAAAGACAACTTTCGATTTAGTCGCCGTACGACAGCAGCCAAAAACTGACCGTTCGCCGTGTCCCGGTCGAACGCGGCCAGAGCTATCGCACCGCTGAACTCCGTTCTTTCATTCGACCTTAAAAGCGTCCGCATCAACAGCCCGGTCTGCCCCGCCCGCTTGTCCGAGAATCTCAAATCCACCGCGTCAAGTTCCACTTCATGCCGAAGATTGCCTGCTTTGGAGCCTCCTGTCAAATCAAGATATCGGGCGGCATATCGCCAGACAGCGTAGGATATGTTGCATTTATCGACCGCATGTCCCCCCTCAAGCACCATCGCGCCAAGCCCATTCCGTGCACCGGCCTGTCCGCTGATCTCCAAATTAACCACACCCCGCTTGCTTCGATAGCTGGTCAGCATACCGAACTTGAGATCGGTGATCGACTTATCCGTCAACCGATTGGCCAGCCGGTTCAGACCAAGTATGAGCGACGGAGTCAGCCTCCAGCCCGCCGGACGAATCATAGCGCCGGTCGACAGAAGCGTGTGCGCTGAATCACGCATGATCGAAGCCATCGATGATATCGCGATGTCTCCTGCCTGACCGCGCACCGAGATGCCGTTGAAGCCACCGTAGTTCGGAAACAGTATCGATACGTCATCGAGCCCCGTCGATGGCTTCAGCAGTCGCCCGCGATAGCCGATCACGCTCCCCAGCCCGTATCGTTCCACAAAATTTCCCAGCGTTATTTCGCGTATCGTTCCCGTTTCGGTGCGATATCTGACGCAGCGCGACAGCATATGCTCGCTGCCGTCGATATCGCGACGCAGTTTCAGGTCGGATCGCCAGCGTCCGTTTGCATCGGCGCGTATGGTCAGCCTCTGGCTCTGCCCCTCGGAGTCATCCAACCGCTGCACGAACCGGTACCGTGTCCTTACCGCTCTCCCTGGCACCGGCGAATCGGGTCGTACAAACGGTTCTGACTGGTCGGCCTCAAGGCGCGTTTCCGATAGTCGCGTCAGGTTGAGCACGTGCCAAAGGTTCGGGATCTCGTCAAGCAAGTACTGATCACCTGACTCGACTCCCTGTAGATACAGCTCGTACAGCGTCTGATACTGATCGTAATCGATATCCCCAAGCTGGAGCGCCTCGTATAACTCATCCTCGGACGGTAGTATGTCAGTGGACAGGACTTGCGCACAGGCTGTGGCACCTCCCAGACCAGCCGCAATATATAGCAGGCTTCCGATAATTCTCCCTCGTGCGCGGTCGGACATGCTGGATCGTCCCACTCCCCACCAAGAAGTCCGTCAACTCAGACCGTATTTCGTCAGCTTTCGATACAGCGTCCGCTCGCCGATCCCGAGGCGCCGCGCCGTTTCCTTGCGATTTCCCCGGGTTTCCACCAGCGTTCGTTTGATGAGGTTCTTTTCCATTTCATCAACTGTCGCCAGGCCATCGGGAGAACTCGCCTCCGCCACCGCCGAAGGCACCGCCCCCTCCGGAAGATGCGCAGTGATCAGATCGCGAAGAAGCCTGACCTCGTTTCCTAACGACAGTATCGCGCGGTAGATCAACTCCTGCCCGGCTTCCTCAACTGTCCGACCGGTGCTGACCGGCAAATGCGTCGAAGCCGAATGCTGCTCAGTGATAAACCGTTCGACATCATGCACATCGACCAGCCCCTTTGGCTTGAGCGCTGCCATGCGTGCAGCGAAGTTGCGCAGCTGGCGAATGTTCCCCGGCCAGTCATAACGGCAGAGCAGATCGAGCGCCGAATCGCTGTACTCAAGTCCCTTGCGGTCTGCCCAAAAATGCTGGAGGAGCGGCTGAATATCTTGTTTTCTTTCCAACAGCGGCGGCAGGACTATTTTCACGACACTGATGCGGAAATAGAGGTCCTCGCGGAATTGACGCTCGGCTATGGCCTCGGTGAGGTCCCGGTTCGTGGCAGCTATCACACGGACGTCGGCGCGGCGGGGTGTCGACGAACCAACCGGATAATATGTGCCATCCTCCAATACTCGCAGAAGTTTCACCTGCATCTCCGGTTTGATCTCCCCAATCTCATCGAGGAAAATCGTTCCCCTCTCGGCTTTGTGGAACAGTCCTTCACGCCGGGCCACCGAACCGGTGAACGCGCCCTTTTCATGTCCGAACAGTTCTGATTCCAAAACCCCTTCTGCAAGTGCGCCGCAGTTGATCGCCACATACGGGTGCCCCCGCCTTTGCGAATGTCCGTGAAGCGCCTGGGCGACCAGCTCTTTGCCCGATCCCGAGGGCCCTACGATGAGCACCGAAACCTCGGTCGGTGCGATCCGTTCAATCGTCTTCGCTACCGATTTCAGCTTGGCGGATCGACCCACCATCTGGTAACTTGCCAGCAGTTCTTTTTCGGCGAGAATGTCCTCGATCTTACGCGCGATCCCCGTTTCGCCCAGATCGTATTCGAGCTGGCCGTCGATGAAATCTTTGACCGGCGGAACCGTATTCTCCTGGCTGACCAGCCGCCAGATCTCCGTCTGGCCGTTGAACCGTCGGATCTTCACCGCCACCGCATGGGTGAGGTCGTGGCGGTTTTCGTCGATCACGACGATATCGATCGTTCGCTCTTTGACCGCCTGATACAGCTCGGCAACCTCCGTCACCACCTGCCCCATGTTCGCCCAGGTGATGTCGCCGCGCGAGAGCGAGGCGCGGTCAAGAAGGATCACCACTCGACTGGTCATTCCGATTTCATCTCACTGTCTCTTGCGGCGTCCCTGCCGTGCGCTCGTGCGCTTCTGAGAGAATTTTTTCTTTGGCGATGGTTTCTTCTCTTTGGCACGGGGCGCGGTCACACCCGGCTTGGCAGCCACCCCGGCGCCGACCACAAAAAGATCGACCTCGTTGCGAGTTGTATTCACATTCATGACGCCGACCCGGATGGCATCGCCGAGGCGGAATGTCCGCTTCTTGCGCCGGCCGATGATTCGGTAGTTGGTTTCGTCATAAGTGTAATAATCATCATCGATCGCCGAGATCCGCACCATCCCTTCCACGCCCAGGTTGTCGAGCCTGACAAAGAATCCGTAGGACGTCACACCACTGATTATCCCTGAATATTCGTCCCCCAAATGCCTGGCCATAAACGCAACTTGTTTGACCTTGATCGCCTGGCGCTCGGCTGCCTCGGCCGTACGCTCCGTTTCCGAGCAATGCGTTCCGACGTGGTCGATAACCGACCCAACCCGCCGGGCGAATGCCGGGGGGTATTTGCCATGCCTGAGTTTGCGCAGCAACCGGTGGACGATCAGGTCGGGATAGCGACGGATAGGCGACGTGAAATGCGTATAGTGCGAGAACGCCAGCCCGAAATGTCCGATATTCTGCTGCTGATACACCGCCTTCTGCATGGAGCGGAGCATCAACTCGTTGATGAATTCCTCCTCGGGCACCCCTTCGATTTCCTTCAGAAACCGCGCAAACTGCCCCGGCCGCATGGTGGGCGAGACCGCGAACTTATATCCCAACCGACTCACCATATATGAAAACGCTTCGAGTTTTTCCAGGTCCGGGCGATCGTGAACGCGATACAGAAACGGCTGGCTGTTGCGAAACACTTCCAGCGCCACCGCTCGATTCGCCGCCAGCATGAATTCCTCGATCAGGCGGTGTGCCTCCAGCCGCACCCGATGTCCTAGCTCCAGCACTTCACCCTTTTCGTTCATGATGATCTTTGCTTCCGGCAGATCGAAATCAAGCGAACCCTCCGCGAACCGCCGTTTGCTCAAAAGGTCGGCCAGTTCTCTGGCCAGAAGGAGGTTCTCGGCCACCGGAACGATCTTCGGAGTCACCGCGCGTGTGTCAAAGAATTGCTGCACCTCCTCGTACGACAGCTTTGCCTGCGAGTTGATCACGCTATCCGCCAACCGCCACGAGAGCATCTTTCCTTTCGCATCGTAATCGATGAAGATCGAATGAGCCAGACGCTTTCTATCCGGCTTTAACGAGCAGACGTCGTTGGACAATACCTCCGGCAGCATCGGTATCACCATGCCGGGCAAATACACGGAGTTGCCGCGAGTGAACGCCTCCGTATCGAGCGCTGTCCCCTCCTTCACGAAGTGCGAGACATCGGCGATATGGACACCGAGCTGATATCCACCGGCACTCTTCGCCACCGAGACCGCGTCATCGTGGTCCTTGGCGTTCTCAGGGTCGATCGTGTAGATACACTCTCGCGTCAGGTCGAGTCGTTCTGTAATATCGATGCCGTGGAATTCCGCCGCGGCTCGCTCCGCCTCTTCGAGCACGTCCGGTGGAAACGATTCCGGCAGGTCAAATCCGCGGATCACCGTCAACATGTCGACACCCGGATCCCCAGGCCGACCCAGAATCTCGAGTATTTCTCCTTCCGGATTCAGATACGGATCCTCCCAACTCACCAGCCGCGCCACTACTTTCACACCTTCTTCGGCGCCCAAGGTCCGCTCCGGGTGTATATAAATGTCCCTATGGATTCGCGGGTTATCCGGCACGACATACGAAAACATCTTCCCCACTCTGAACAGCCCGACTATCTTGCGTGGCGCTCGCTCCAGTACTTTGATGACTACGGCTGCGTCGCGCCCCGTCACCTGCCCGGAGAGACGGACCATGACTTTATCACCATCCATTGCCGTCCCGAGACCGGTGGCTGGGATCAGCAGATCCACTTCTTTCCCCTCTCGCGCAACAAACCCGGTGCCGCCGCGACTTACTGAGATCGTACCCACCGCCACATTGAGTTGCCCCGCCAGACCGATGCGGTTTCGCTTCAGAACCACCAGTTCGCCGGACTCAATGAGCCGCTTGACCGCCTTCCGGAACGGCGGATATTCTTCGACACCGATTTCCAGCGCCCGGGCCATCTCTTTGAGCTTCATTGGCCGGTCTGAGCTCGAAGCGATAAACCTGAGGATCGTCTTGTCGTCAAGAGGCATACCGTCAACCTATAGACCAGGACTCCCAGCGTCAAGCACTAATGGCATAGATACGCCAAAATGGCAGACGATTGCCACGTCGCCAATCTGACACAGTGGAGTCTCCCCGAACAAAGCCGGGGATTGCGATGCATTCTCCTCATGCCGCTCCGGCTGGGCGCCACAAATATAGGTTGCATCGGTCCATTTCTCTGCTAAGTTGTTTACAGACCAATTGTCCCAGGTGGTCCGGGCGGAAAGGGGTCAGAGCCATGATTTTGGTATGGGACATTTTTCAACTCAAGTTCGGTAAGGCCAAAGAAGCGGTAACGCTCATGAAACATGCCATGACGACGCTGCAGAAAGCCGGGCATCAACCGATGCGGCTGTTGACGGACCTCACTGGTCCGTACTACACGCTGGTGCTTGAAAGCAGCTTCAAAAGCCTCGCCGAGTTTGAGCAGGGGCATTCATCGACCCGTCAGTCTCCGGAATGGAAGACGCTGTACCAGCAGTTCGTGCTGCTGGTGGAGTCCGGTCGACGGGAGATATTCACCATCGTCGAATGACAATCCCCCCACCGTCGATTAGCGAGAAGGCCCGCCGATGTGCGGGCCTTTCGCAACTGAGAAAATGATAGGGATGAGGAGGTCTAAAGTTCGCTTCGTCCACCGTGCGGGCCGGGAGTCGGGGCATCTTCATCATCATCTTCCATCATCCGCTGCATCATTCTCCCACGACGGTCATTGCGCATATCTTTGAGCATCCCAAGCTGCTTTTCGTTCAATACGCCTTTAGCCTGGCGCAGATGTGCGGCGTGCATCTTGGCCACATCGGCTTTCATCTTCGCAGCCTGATCGATGGCCGCGTTGATTTCCTGTTCGGAAGTCTTGTCGTCCCGCATAAGATCTTTGAGACGAACATTGGCCTTCTGCACAGCGGCCCGAGCGTCAATTGCCTGAAGCTGAAAATCGGTGTGCATCTTTTCGAGTTGCGCTTTCTGCTGATCGGTCAGTTCCAGCTTGTCGGCCATGCCGAGGATCATGCCGATCCCGGCCCCGCCGCCCATTCCCTGCCGCCCCATGTGTCCCATCCGACCCATTCCGCAACCGTTACAATCATGGCGCATCCCCATTCCAGGCCCTTTACCGTCGCACATTGCTCCCATGCCCGCTCCCGGTCCAGGCTGGGCGTACACCAGCATCGCCACGAGTGCGACCGCCGCCGCTGTCATCAACAAGATCCGTTTCATTTGTTCATTGCTCCTTTCATTGTTTCTCTTAACGAATGTTCATCGAATGCATTTCAACTGTCGCTGTTATCTCCGCCCGGATTCCCCATCGGTCCCATCCGCTCGCGGAACTCCCGCACCCGCTCCAGAAGCTCGAGCTCGAACCGCTCCTGAAACAGGATGAACTTGGCCAACTGGTCCGGATCAAGCACCTGCTTCATTTGATTCAGAAACTGCTGTCTGGCCTCCCGGTGTTTCCCCTCGAGGTCCACCAACTTGGCGGTAACGGCATCAATCTTTCGCGCATCAACCGTGTGCGCTTTCACTTCTTGTGATAGCTCCCTCACTGTCTGCGCCCGCTCCCTCTCGATCGCCCGCATATCCCTCCGCAAACCGCGGAACGACTCCACGAACCTGCTCTCCTGATCCTCTCTCAGGTCGAGCAATTCCAATAGCTTGAGCAGTCGAAGCTGCTCCAGGTGTTTCCGCCGCTGCTCGAAATCCCCCCGCATCCGCCGCTTGACCTGCGTCTGCGCACCTTCACCGGGCTCAGGCAAAGGCTCTTCATCGGCGAGTGCCAGCAGCATCGGTATATCGCACATCGACTGATGGTGCGAGGAATTTCCCGAAGGCACACCCATCGGGCACTCATTCTGGCCGATCGCTATCGCCGGCATCACTAGCAGCATCGCTGCCGTCAACAACACAAATATTCTTGTATTCACAACAAGTCCCCTACCTTGAGATTTGCTTCTAAGTATTTCAGTTCATCTTCGCTGAGCCCGTTCAGCAGCGTATCGCTCGCCTGCTGGCCGTTCTGGCTCACCAGGTCGTACATCAAAGCGCCCACCGCGTCATCATCGAGACTTTCGTCCGCGGTTCCCAGATCATAGGCGGCATCGGTGATACTGTAGACCGCGCTGTCACTCGTATCCACCCCTGCCGATGGCACCGTCGGTGCCATGTCGGAATAATTCAGTGCGCTCAGAATCGCAATCAACCCGAGCAAGAGTACGGCCGCTACCGCTGCTGCATACTGAATCCACCGGCGCGGCCGAATATCGGTTATTCGCGTGACGCCAATCCGCTCCTCAATCCGCGCCACCATTTCATCTTGTTCCGATTTGTCGACAGCGAACAGCGAATCGTTTCCAAGATGGCTGGCCGCGAGCAATAATTCTCCCCATGCCTTCCGACATGCCTCACAGCCGTTCAGATGCGCCCGGAACTCTTCCGGCAATTGTTCCTGCCCTACATACAGCGCCATCTCATCACGGAATTGTGTGCAGTTCATGGCCGCCATCCCCGTTTCTCCGCGTACTCGCGAAGTTTCGCAACGGCTTCTCTATAGTTGGTCTTGACTGTACCTAATGCCCGATCTGTAGCATTTGATATCTCTTCAAATGACATCTGGCGATAAAACCGAAGCTCGAACACTGCCCGCTGTTGCGGCGGAAGTTCGTTCATGAACGCCAGCACATCCTGCCGAAGTTCTTCGCGGGCGAGCGCCTTTTCCGGCGAGCCGTAGTCCGGCGCCATGATCTGTTCGTCCTGAATGCTATCGAGTGGAGCCGCTTTGCGTGATTCCAAAAAGTTGAGGCATTTATTAATCGCGATGCGGTACAGCCAGCTTTCGAATTTCGAGTCTCCCCGGAATTTCGCCAGGTTCTCCCAGGCCGACACGAACGATTCCTGCGCCAGATCGTGGGCGGAATCCCGGTTGCCGGTCATTCGATATGTCAGAGCCACTACCGCGTTCATGTTCTTTCTTACCAGGTCCGAAAACGCCTGCCTATCTCCTCGGCGGGCTTTTTCGACCAGTTCGTCTGTCTTTCCATGGTCCACACTTGCCACGTTGCTAATTTCTGAGAGTAAGACAGACCGGGCCAGAAAAAGATTAATGGGGGTTTGGCGCTTCATGTGGGCTCATGATACAAAGGATCGGCCCTCTCGCCGCTCCCCGGAACTGCTTTAACGGTAACGACTTGTAGCTGTCTGCGGGCGACGGACCAACCATAAATGGTGGGTCACCAGCCTATGGCAGTACTGCCACCACACCGAACTCCCCTCACGAGAAAACGCTCTATAACTTGCCGCTTGACCGGCTCAGGGGCCAATCGCCTTGTTAAGCGAATACCTGGCGGATGAGTGCATACGAGAGCACTTGTCCGATCAGGTTACACCTTGATACTCTCGCTTGAGTCCCCATCCTTCAATCGGAAGCGGCTCAACCTCATTATGCCAAGGAAAAGCAAATGCGCCTTTCCCAGGTCGTATGCGCTCCGAGTCATCAAACAATGGGCAATCTTATGACGAAGATTGATCCCTGATTTCTCCACCAGAAGATATTTGAGGAATTCGATTTCAGTCTTTCCCAAGAGCTGTTCAAAGATGGGTTCTCTCAGCAGCCTATTGATGTCCTTTTCGTATGTAACCATCAAGCCGGAGCTCTCTTCTGGCTTGTCGAAAGTTGTTATCACCCCATTCAACTTACAGAGATCCCGGACTATGCCTTCGAATTTAACCGTCAAGGAGTCAATTACAAGCACCAACTCTGACGGCTCCGGCTTTCCTTCAAGGTAGTCTCGAAGAACCGCTTCATATGCTCTTAGGCCCGGTTGGAGCAAATCGATCCATCGGTACTCGATGACTTTCTCTGCCACAATATAGCTGACAGGTTGACAGTACCACGATTTCTGCTCCAATGCATTGAACAGCGACTCGCAATTAAGTTTTCCTGATGAAAAACAAGCACATATCACCTCATGAATCAGATGAAGCTTGTCCCTCCTGATGTAAGAATCGTACAAATTCAAGAACTCCCGTCGCTCTTTTTGTTCGGGCGTTACAATGTGCTGCACGACATGTCCCCGCGAATCCATAACTGTGCTGTTCATCAAGGAAGTCAAAGGATGATTCTTTAGACTCTCCTTCGCCGTCGTTGATACGTCGTCAGGGTCTGGCAATAGCCCCGTGTCTACGACGAGTCTCCCGACGATTTCATCAATTTCCTTCGTGGCCAGTTCACGACCAATTGCCTTACACCATTCCAAGTGCTCAGTCAGGTCTACCTTAGTCTCGACCGTCTGAAGCTGGATTTTCTTGGCGAACTCCTCGCGTTTCTTCTCAAGCTCCTGGACCTTCTCCGACACTTTTGCCTTTCGGTAGTACCGCAACGCCTCCTCGCAGAAGTGTCCCGCCGCCATAGATTCATTTCCCCGTCGTATCATTAACTCCTCGAAGGCTTGCGCAATGAGCAGGTACCAAGCAGAAGTGTCCCGCCGCTCAGCCGTTACCAAGCCCAGCTTCTTATCTGCGGATTCGCCCAGTTCGTACATTGTGATCGCGTTGTGGATATTCGTATTCTTGTAGTGTTCTGCAGTAGCAAGACAGAATGGCGGTATAGACCTTAGTTCCGACTCAGTGAAGTTTCTCTTGCTGTCGAGTATCAGCGCTATAAGATCATGTCGGAGTCTGAACCAAGATGGGCTTTTCGGATCATAGTCCTTAAGCAGCCGGAATAGTTCTGATTTGGGCCGTGCTAAGTCAAATTTGCACTGCACAGCCAAAAGAAAGGATGCCTTCACAACTGCAATCAACTCGTGCCCATTCCCGGTTCGCCCGTGGTCTGTCAGCGCCCGTTCGATGATCGGAATAGCAAGAAGGTAAGCGTCAACTGCATCTTGTGCGTACTGGCTGTTCTTGGTTGGTCCTTGCCATAGCAAGTGGGCATACCTTGCCTTTAAGACTGGGTGCGTAACCGTCAGGAGGCGAGCTCCAAAGTGGTCAAAGGCAGCTGCTTCAAGCTTCTCTAAGTCTGGATATACTACCGTGTCGCCTTTGTCGTTAGTGCCGGAAAACTGCCAGTGGAGAATACCATCTTTGAGGACGGCATCGAATGCGTTCATCTCCCACCAGGCTTCGGATAGCTCGGCTTTCTTATCTGCCGCCTTGAACTGCTCTGCAAGCGGCTTCAACAAGTCTGACCCCTCGGAGATATCTCGCAGGTCTTCGACGTGATCATCAAGCCAGGCATAGAAGTCTGCGAGGCTCACAAATTCTGGTCGGTCTGTCGACATCGATACTTCCATAACGTTTCATCAAATAGCTTGAATACGCATCAGGACTTCAGTAAAGTAGGTTGGGTTTCGAGCGTCAATAGCCAAGTTCTGGACCAACCGCTTAAAGTATTTTGAAAATTCCCTATCGGTCCCGCTTTTGTCGAGCGAGAAACCCGACAGCGGTTGGCCCGTGGTGTCGGGTTTGCCGCCTACGCAGACACAGTATTCGTTGTCAGTCCAATCCGACAATATGCGCCGTATCAACAAGCCATGTAGGTCAAGACCCCATCATGGGTTCGGCCGCGGGTAGGGGTCTTGACACGTGGGGCAACATTCGTCAAAACCCCTCGCCACGGAATAGCATCGTTGGGGTTTTGACCTACAACAACTCAACAGCATCATGGTCGAGGACCAAGGCAAAGCATAGGCATTCTGTGTAGGTCAAGACCCCATCAGTGGTTCAAACGTGGGTAGGGGTCTTGACATCTGCGCCAACGAATCGTCACAACCCCTCGCGAGGGAGTGGCATCGTTGGGGTTTTGACCTACAAATCTTGATTACAAAGGAGGTGCAGTGAACATTCGCGACATTCGTACGCTCTACGACTACAACTATTGGGCGACACGACAGATCCTGGCAGCCGCCGCGCACGTGAGCTCGGAGCAATTTGTAGCCGCAACCGCCCATAGCTTCGGCAGCCTGCGCGGGACACTCGTGCATATCCTGGACTCCGAGTGCGGCTGGCGTATGCTGTGTCAACACCAGACCCTCAAATCCTTCGGGGCGATGGATGAAGGTGATTTCCCAACCCTCGACGTATTGCAGCAGCGATGGAATGAGGAAGAACGCGCCATGCGGGACTACCTCGCCGGCCTCACCGACAACGATCTGACCGGTTACGTGCGATACACGACGGACGAGGGGGACAAGCGGGAACGGCTGCTGTGGCATTGCCTGCTGCATGTCGTCAACCACGGAACACATCACCGGAGCGATGCCGCAGCAATCCTGAGGGAGTACGGTCACCCACCGGAAGGCTTGGATTTCACGGCCTTCTTGAACGAACAGCGCTGAGGGTTATGTCGCAAATCGGTCGCCTGTACACGGTTCGAGCGAAGTCGAGAACCGAACCATGGCTAATCGCGTCTCGTCTGCGCTCGACGCGACGAAAACGACGGGGCTGTACCACCTTCAGTTCGAGCCCTCTTGCGTCGGTTCGAGCGAAGTCGAGAACCGAACCAAGGCTGAACGCGTCTCGTCTGCGCTCGACGCGACGAAAGGAACAATGTGACTTGTAGCGATGAAACGACCTTGTGTATACATTCTGAAGTGCGTTGACGGCCTGTACTATACTGGGTCTACAACCAACCTCGAGCAGCGATTGCGTCAGCATGAAGCCGGCGTCGCTGACTCATTTACAGCTCGGCGCCTACCCGTTGAGCTTGTGTACTGCCTGGAGTTTCAGACAATTCGAGAGGCAGCAGAAGCCGAGAAAAGGATCAAAGACTGGTCACGAGCCAAAAAGGAAGCTCTAATGAGAAATGACACTGACGCCTTGAAGGCCCTTTCTGCTTGTAAGAACGCGTCACACTATCAGCGTTCCAAGAGTTAGAAGGGGTTGGCCAAGGGTTCGCGTCTCGTCTGCGCTCGACGCGACGAGAACAACGCGCCCGCCCCGTCGTCAGTTCGAGCCCTCTTGCGTCGGTCCGAGCCCCCTGCGTCGGTTCGAGCGAAGACGAGAACCGGACCAAGGTTGATCGCGTCTCGACTGCGCTCGACGCGACGAAAGGAACGGGGCAGACCCGCTGTCGGTTCGAGCCCTCTTGCGTCGGTTCGAGCACCCCCGTCGTCGGTTCGAGCGTCACCGTCGGTTCGAGCGAAGTCGAGAACCGAACTTCATACCACGCTTTTTGTCGCAGTACCAAACAAAAAAACAGGCGCCGAGGGCGCCTGCGTTACATTCGATTGATAGTTCTTGTCAGTCCTTGCGGCTCTTCTCGAGTACCTTCGAGTACTTCTCGAAATTCTCGAGCACCTTGCCCGTGCCGCGTACCACGCAGGTCAGCGGGTCCTCGGCGACATTCACCGGGAGGTTCGTCTCCTGCCGGAGTCGCTTATCGAGATTGCGAAGAAGCGCGCCGCCGCCGGTCAGGATAATGCCGCGCTCCAGAATGTCTGAGGCTAGTTCTGGAGGGGTCTGCTCAAGGGTCTGGCGTACTGCCTCGACCACGATATTGATCGTCTCTTCCAGCGCCTCGCGTATCTGCACCGAGGAAATTTTGAGATTCTTGGGGACACCCGCCACCAGATCGCGGCCACGGACTTCCATGGAGAGCTCTTTCTCCATCGGGAATGCCGAGCCGATTTTGATCTTGATATCCTCGGCGGTCAGTTCGCCGATCAGCAGGTTGTAATTCTTCTTGAGATAGTTGATGATGGCATCGTTGAACTCATCACCGGCCACGCGGATAGAGGTATCGTTGACAATCCCGTTAAGCGCAATCACCGCGATCTCCGAGGTACCGCCGCCGATATCGATCACCATTATGCCGGTGGGCTGGTCAACCGGAAGTCCCACACCAATTGCAGCCGCCATCGGCTCGGAGAGCAGATACACCTCGCGGGCGCCGGCATTCTCGGCCGAGTCGCGCACCGCGCGTTTCTCCACCTCGGTTATCCCTGATGGCACCGAGATAACCACGCGGGGTTTCATCAGGTACCGGTGTTTGACCACCCGGCGGAGAAAATCCGCAATCAGTTTTTCGGAGATTTCAAAATCGGCGATCACGCCGTCTTTGAGCGGACGGACGGCTTCGATTCCGCCCGGCGTGCGCCCCATCATTTCCTTGGCTGCCGAGCCGATCGCCAGCACCTTGCCGGAGCTTTTTTCGACCGCGACTACCGATGGTTCATTGAGTACGATCCCCTGGTTGCGCACATACACGAGGGTATTGGCTGTCCCGAGGTCAATCCCGATGTCATTAGACAGAACGTCGAAAAATCCCACGCGCTTTTCCTGTTCAGGTTGTGTCAATACCGCCGGCATACTTCTTTGTTTCGGCGGTTTTAGGGGAGTAGTTTAGGGGGTAATGGGAACAGGGGCAACGAAAAACTGACCGGACCGGCCCCTTTTTGGCAAGCTTCGGCACAAAGTTCATGCGAGGTAACCCACCGGCGAATCGCAAAAAAAACGGGGCCCGCTTTCGGGCCCCAGGTGTTTGAATCTCTCAAGCCTTTTAACGTCCTGCCTGGGACGAACATTGCGAGCCGGAGCAGCAGTGGGCTACCCGGGGAATCTGATACCGGATCATGATTGACCTCCTCTCGTCTTGACAGGTTCAGCTTTGCTTGTCTTATCTGCAGTGCGTCTCGACGCGTTTTGTTTTGTCTTCCTGCCTGATTCCGTCAGGTGGATCGGGACTTTGACACAACAGCAGGGGAAACAGGCCATAAGTTCGACACAGACATCGCTCAGATGTTCGGCGTTCAACTCGTAGCGGACATGCTGCCCCTTGCGGGTTCGTTTCACCAGCCTGGCCGAAAGAAGCCCCTGCAGGTGACGGGTAATGGTGGGCTGGGAAAGGTCGAAGAAGTCGACGATCTCCCCTACTGTCCGGGGTTTCGCCTCCAGCATAAGGAGAATCTTGAGGCGGGTATTGTCGGCCATCGCCTTGAAAGCGGCCGGAAGCCGGGTATTGTCGCAGGTCTTTTTCATACGTTCATAAACATATACGCATATATGTATATATTGGCTTCAGGTTTACGTCAAGTATTTCCGTTAAAAAAACGGCCCGGGCCGCAACGAGGACCAAGCCGTTGTGGGATATGCTGTTGTGTCAGAAACTGGCCAGCCTGATAATCACCGCCGAACCGTGCATCCGAATCGGGTTTTTATCCGGCCGGAAGTCGAGTCTCCCGTGATACTCGCCATTGTAGATGGCCACCGCCCGCTTCATGTGACGGTTAGCAGTAGCTTCGAAAACTATCGAGGCAATGAAAAGCGGAGCACCAACGGCCAACATGGTCTGTTCCGTGCTTTCGAATTTGCCGGCTATTGCGGAACCGGTCGCCCATCCCACAAGAAAACCGCCAGGAATTCCCGTGACCAGCGCCCAGGTTTTCTGGCTCTTGTACGAGCTCATTTCACTGACGGCATCCTGGTTGTCACTCATTTCGTTGCGGAGACCGTTGCCACTGAAACCGACACCTTTGAATTGCAGGCTGTCGGTGGAGTATTTCCACCCTCCGAAAAATGTCTTCTTCAAATAGATGTGCTTGGCATTGATAGTTGACGTCCCCCCAAGAATTGCGATGAAGATCAGAAGCAGAACCCGGTACATAGTTTCCCCTTACTTGTGTTATATCACTCAGTTTTGAGATGTGTGTCAGTTTCGCGGACAGCGGCCTGGGCCGGAGCAATGCCCAAGCCCAAGTCGCTGAGAATTTCCGTCCCTACTTCTGCGCGTCGACCACGGCGAACGCCGCCATGTCGACAATCTCGTTCACTTCAAGCGTGCGATGCAGCACGTGGACCGGCTTGGAAAGGCCCATGAGAATCGGCCCTATCGCGGTCAGTCCACCCACTCGCTGCGAGAGTTTGTACGCGATGTTGGCGGCATCCAGATTCGGGAACACGAACACGTTGGCCGGTTCTTTCAGCCGTGAAAACGGGAAATGCCGTTCCATATATTCCGGCATGACGGCCGTGTCGGCCTGCATTTCACCATCGACAATGAGCTCCGGGGCCCGCTCGTGGATGATCTCAGTTGCCCGCGCCACTTTGGCCGACTCCGGATAGGGCGCCGAACCAAAGTTCGAGAACGACAGCATGGCAATCCGTGGTTCGATATTGAACCGCTTGGCCACTTTGGAGGACAGGATGGCGATCTCGGCGAGGTCCTCGGCAGTGGGATTGATGTTCACAGTCGTATCGGCGAACATGTAGACTCTGTCTTTCTGAATCATGGCGAACAGCCCGGACACCCGCTTCACTCCCTGGGCCAGTTCAACAATCTGCAAAGCGGGCCGAATGGTCGTTGGATATTCGGACGTGACGCCCGAAAGGACAGCATCGCAGTCCCCCATTTCGAGCATCATGATGCCGAAATAGGTGCGGTCTTCCATCATGAATTTCGCCTTGTCGCGCGTGATCCCTTTGCGGCGGCGCTTTTCATAGAATCGTTCGGCATACAAGTCGCGCTTGTCGGAGGTGGCCGGGTTAATCACCTTGATGCCGTTCAACTCGACGTCGCTCTGCATGGCGACCGTTTTGATCTCTTCCGGATCTCCAAGCACGATCGGCATGGCGATCCCTTCGGACTTAATGATATGCGCGGCGCGGAGGATGCGGCGAGAGTTCCCCTCTGGGAACACGATCCGTTTCGGGCTTTTCTTGGCCTTCTCGTGGATCGCACTCATGATGACCCGCCCCTTGCCGATTCGCTGGGACAGTATCTTACGGTACTGCTCAATATCCACCGGCTTCCGTGCCACACCGGTCTTCATGGCCGCTTCGGCCACCGCCGAGGCTTCCCACACCAGGATGCGGCTGTCGAACGGCTTGGGAATAATATACTCGCGACCGAATTTGAAGTGGTCCACGCCATAGGCGCGCGCCACTTCTTCCGGAACATCTTCTTTCGCAAGCCGGGCCAGAGCATGGACAGCTGCAACTTTCATCTCCTCGTTGATGGCCGTGGCGTGCACATCGAGCGCCCCCCGGAAAATAAACGGGAACCCGAGCACGTTGTTCACCTGGTTGGGATAGTCCGAGCGACCGGTCGCCATTATCAGATCCTTGCGGGCATCGCAGGCGTCCGGATAGGTAATCTCCGGATCAGGATTCGCCATGGCGAAAATGATCGGCTCGCGCGCCATCGAGCGGACCATTTCCTTGGTGACGGTGTCCTTGACGGAAACGCCGACAAACACATCGGCTTCTTTCATGGCATCGGCGAGTGAGCGGCGATCCGATTTGCGAACAAACTCCTGCTTGTACTTGTTGAACTGCTCGCGTCCTTCGTACATGACGCCTTTCGAATCCACCATGAGCAGATTCTCGTGACGCACGCCGAGGCGGCAGTACAATTTCGCGCAGGCGATTCCGGCTGCGCCGGCACCGGAAAACACCACCCGGACCTGGGAGATGTCCTTATTGACCAGTTCCAGTGCGTTCAGTAGAGCTGCCGCCGAAATAATCGCCGTTCCATGCTGGTCATCGTGGAACACCGGGATTTTCATCGTGGCTTTGAGTGTCTCTTCGATATAGAAGCACTCCGGCCCCTTGATATCTTCGAGGTTGATGCCGCCGAAGGTCGGCTCCAGAAGCTGGCAGGCGCGAATGATTTCGTCGGCGTCGTGCGTGTCCAGTTCGATATCGAACACATCGATATCCGCAAACCGTTTGAACAGAACTCCCTTGCCTTCCATAACCGGCTTGCCGGCGGCGGCACCGATATCCCCCAAACCGAGCACGGCAGTGCCGTTGGAGACTACCGCCACCAGATTCCCTTTGGCGGTGTATTTGTAGACGTCATCCGGATTGTTGTGAATCTCCAGACATGGCTGGGCCACGCCCGGAGTATAAGCGAGCGAGAGGTCAAGCTGGGTAGTGCATGGTTTGGTCGGGTTGACCTCGACCTTCCCCGGTTTACCGAGACTATGGTAATCCAACGCCTGTTGTTTTGTGATTAGCATGGAAAACTCCTATGATCCATCGGACCAGCGCCAGAACTCCGGTGAGTAGTCTTAGCGAATCTGGCTGAACCGATGGCGTCGCGTGTTACATTTTTCACAAGCGCAATATAGGTACGTTGCACGAAAGCCGTCAAGGTCTTTGACGGCTCGCTTGAAGCCCTGTGGCATATCAGGATAGTGTATGTTTCCGTTGAACTTACAGAAAAATGTACCTTTGACTTGACAGAATTGTGGAACTTTTGTTAATTGAAACCGATAATAATATTTAGAACTTGGAGGGCTGCGTTCGCGCGGTTCGTTGGGCTTACGCCCACCAGGTTCTCTTTCTTTTTCACTTGAGCGGGGACAGTTTGTATCTCCTGTACGTAGACGAATCCGGCGAGCCAACTAATCAAAACGAGCAATATTTCGTCTTGGGGGCTGTAGCTGTCTACGAGAACAATGCCTACTTCCTGAGTCAAGCCGTCGATAAGATACAAGAAAAGTGGTTTCCTGCAGCAACCGAGTCAATAGAGTTCCACGCAGCGAAAATTCACAATCATAGTGATGAACCTTGGAGATCCCTTTCGTTTGAAGCCCGCAAGGAAATTCTGTTAGATTTGTGTTCTGCATTGAACTCAGTAGGCCCCAGAGGGCTGAGTTTGTTTGGAGTGGCAGTGCACAAACAGTCGTTTCAGGCTGAAAACCCTGTCGAGAAAGCCTTTCACGAAATCTGTGGGCATTTTGACGAATTTATTGATCAGTCAAATCTTAATTCGGAGAGAGACCATAAGAATCGAGGTCTAATGATCTTGGATTCAGCAAAGTATTAAGGCCACTTAGATACGCTTTTGCTTGAATATAGACAGGCCGGCAAAACCAAGTTCGGAAGGGTTAAGAACTTCGCTGATGCCCCGACTTTCGCGAACTCCAAGACAACGAGGTTGATACAAGTGGCTGACTTGGTATCCTACGCGATCTTCAGACGTTACGAGCGCGCGGACGCTGCCTTGCTTGATCAGTTAATCCCTCGCTTTCAACGAAAGGGTAAAGTCATTCACGGACTGATGCATCATGTTGCACGGTACAAAACATGTACTTGCCCAGCATGTCTGTCCAGGCAGTAGACCAGTGCGAGCATCTTGAACTGAATCGCATTTCAGTTGCTCTCCCAGTGCGATCCTGCAATTGACATGCAGATTCTCTGGCTGATTCCTCTAGGATTCGTGGTGGGCGCTTATGGCACGCTGATCGGCGCCGGCGGCGGGTTTGTGCTGGTGCCGTTGCTTCTCCTGCTATATCCACACCAGAGTCCGGAGACCATAACCGCGATTTCTTTGGCTGTCGTCTTCTTCAACGCCTTCTCCGGCAGTGCGGCCTATGCTCGGATGAAGAGGATCGATTATCGCTCCGGTCTGCTTTTCGCCGCCGCCACTATTCCCGGCGCCGTGCTGGGAGCATTCTCAACGGAGTTGTTTCCTCGGCGTCTCTTCGATGGTGTCCTGGGAGTTGTTCTGGTGGTCATTGCGTTCTACTTATATGTCCGCCCCTTTGGCAACGGCGGCAAGCATCGCGAACACAAACCCGGTAGGACGATAGGGAATCTGGTCGAGGCCGATGGCACGACTCACGCATACAGTTTCAATCCAATCACTGGTGTTGTGCTGAGTCTGTTCGTGGGATTTCTTTCCAGCCTGCTTGGGATCGGCGGGGGGATCATCCACGTACCGGCCCTTGTGCAACTGCTGGATTTTCCGGTGCATATCGCCACTGCGACTTCGCATTTCATCCTGGCAATCATGGCGTTGGCCGGCTCGGCGGTCCATCTGGCGAACGGGGATCTGCTTTCGGTCATCAAGCCGACGGCAGCGTTGGCGGTAGGCGTAGTTATTGGCGCGCAGCTTGGCGCGCGACTGTCGAACAGGGTACGGGGGGTCTGGATACTTCGGGGTCTGGCGATTGCGCTGGGGCTGGTGGGGATCCGCGTGCTGATTCTTGCCTTCTCATGACCGGCGCACTCAAGCGCCATGTAATCGCTGCGAAATAAGAATCGGTTCGAGCGAAGACGAGAACCGGACCACGGCGCGTCTCGTCTGCGCTCGACGCGACGAAAACAATGGAGCTATACCACCGTCGGTTCGAGCAAAGACGAGAACCGGCTGACCCGGTGTACTCGTCTCGTCTGCGCTCGACCCGCCGAATACGGGGGGACCGTCCTCCCACCCGCGGCGGTCAATCGAACTCGTATTTCGGATTCGCCGGAGTCTGGTCGGATCCGACGCGGCCTATCACGATGTCTGCGCGGGAGTAGCTCTCCCCTTTCATGGGGGAACCGTGGAGTCGACGAAGCATGGCAAGCTGCCCAGTGTGGGTGAGAGCATCGGCAATAGGCCCCTGAAAAACCTTCGTCAATTCTCCCCGAATCGGTTTTCCCGACGCTAGAGCATCATCGAATCGTTTCAGCGCCGCAAAGAACCGTTCGCATTCGGATTGCCAGTTCTGAGGCGCGGCGGTATTCCATTTCGACTCCCCTTCAAGCAGTGTGAGCGCCCAATCGAACAGGTCTCCCAAATGCGCCACGATCTGGAGAGGTGTATTGGATGTCAGCCCGGGTTTGAACGAAGCAAATGAATCCGACGCGCCACGCATTGTCTTGGCGGCCCGGTAGGCCAGCGTGGCTACCGTGTGTCTGAGCAGTTGCAGATCAGTCATGGGACAAAGGTCAGGGTAAGTATGGCAAGATGTCAATCACATTTGACATTCGTAATTGTCACCACTGCATCCTGTAAATCCGCTGGCGGCCGCCGATATTGCCGCCGCCGCGAATCTTGACAAACGCTTTCAGCACAAGCCAACCGAATATGAACCCTCCCACATGAGCCAGCCAGGCTACGCCGCCTCCGGAAGAACTACCGATCATGGCCATCACCACCTGGATCGCAAACCAGATTCCCAGCACCACTTTGGCGGGCAGCGTCACGAATTGGATGAAGAAAAAGACAATCAGGCAGGTTATCTCCGCTCGCGGGTGAAGTACGATGTACGCCCCCATCACCCCGGCTATCGCCCCTGACGCCCCCACCAGCGGCACCTGCGAAGTTGGATCAAAAGCGCTATAGAGAGCGATGGCCGCGAGTCCGGACAGAATATAGAAAAACAGGAATTTGATCGGGCCGAAGTAATCCTCGATGTTGTTGCCGAATATCCACAGAAACAACATGTTGCCGATCAGATGCATCCAGCCACCATGCATGAACATCGATGTCAGCGGCGTGAGATACACCGAGGTCGGCACGATATACTCGCCCTGAAGATTCAGAAAGTAATCCGGTGTGTAGCCGTAAGCGAGCGTGAGCTGCTGAAAACCACGCGCGCCCAGTGATATGGAATACAGAAACACCGCAACGTTTGCAGCCATGATGGCCACGGTCAGAATCGGTTTGCGGACCGTGGGGTTGTCGTCGCGAATGGGGAAAAACATTGTCCCTGCCCCTCACTTTTTCCCTTGGGCTGACGGCGCCGGCGCGGCAACCCGGAATTTGAGATACCGGTGCGCTTCGTTGCCGACCCGGTCTTTCACTTCGATGCTCAGATGATGTTCGCCATCGGCGAGCGGTTCCACAGGTTGGGTCTGGCAGATCTCGGCCTCGGGATCATATTCCGGGATGACCCACTTGCCGTCGATCTTGAGCACGATGCTGCGGTCATCCTCGATACCGGACAGGCTGTCCCACAGGGTGAAACGGACCAACGGCATGCGGTCCCGAAGCAATTGGCCGTCGGTGACATTCAGATTCTTCATCGTGGGCGCATCAAAGTCGAACACCGCAGCGTAGGTGCCGCAGCGATCCGCTGAGGCGTGCAAGAGCGAGTCTTTTTCCATGCCCCCTTGCCAGAGCCAGGTGTTGCCGGAATCATCGAGTCGACACAACCCCGATTTCGAGTTGGACTCGTTGGGGATCAGCATGCGGTAACTCAACGAGAGGTTTTGCCTGAGCGGGAAATCGGGCGGTGAAATAATATAGGCATCGGAGTTCAGGTTCATGGTGCCTTTGGTGACAATCGGGCTTTTCTTGAGTTCGATGAACTGCGGTTCATAGAATGCGTCCCGGCCACAATGCAAAACAAACAGGCTGTCAACGGTGATCTCCTGCCGGTCATCCAGACCGACAAGTCGGACATCTACTCTCTGCGCCATCCCGTAACTCTGCATGGTGTCTTGTCCCATCCGTACGACCAGGCTGTCGATCCGTCGGTATTCCGGTTTTGGCGCGACAAAAAACAGGTGTCGCATCTGGTTCGTGAATCGCTTCGCCCGCTGAATCCCGAGCAGCTTCCCCTGGTAATATAACTCAACCTGAGAAGGTCCCGGGTTGGGGCGAAGATGTTCCGTCCAGACAAGCAGGCCGTCATCGAGCACCTGGTGATGAACGCTGTACTTGGTCACCCCGGTCTCACGCAAACCGCAAAAGACAATATCGCCAAAATGCCCGCCGAGGCGCGGATACAGCTCAAGCCGGAGGACTACGCGATCGATGTAACGGCCGTTGACCACGACTTTCAAACGGTCGCCTTCAGAACGGTGTACCCAGGCGGTTGGCGGACGACCCCACCTGCCCTGCTTGCCGACAAACACGACCACTGAATCGAACTGTAGCGGGGTCGGATCGACGGCCGGTGACAGAAAGAAATGCATGGTGGTATCGTTGATGACGACACTGGAGTCAGTCCGATACACAAAATCGGGGGGACCCCAGAGGAATTCAAAGCGGACTTCGGTGCTGTTGTCGGAAACATCGGTCCCGACAATGCGCACCTGGTGTTTTCCGACAGTCGCGTGACCATCCCGTCCAAAAATACCCTTCGTGACCGAATCAGCAGTCACGCCTTTGAAGGAATCACCGGCCCGCCAGAAGAGACTTCGTACGCGCGGTTCTCCATCGACCGCCGACACATAGTCGTAGACAAAGTCAGCCGCCTTGCCGTCGGAAAAATCCAGCGTGTCCAGCACAACCTCGTAGTACTTGGCGCCATCGACATACAGCGCCAGGCGATAGATCGCCTGTTTCAAGCCGTCACGTCGCATCAGGTCGAATCCATCGATAAGAATCCCAAATGGTGCGTTGAGAAGGAGCGGCGTCTTGAGGACATAGGTATTTGACTTGGAGGGGACTAGGTCGAGGAACACACGCCGGCTGCCGTCGTCGAACAACGAGCGGTCATCCATTAGTTGTACCCCCACCCGGCTGAAGACCGGCCTCACTTTGTCCTTGAGCTCGAACCCATGTGTAAGCGGGTTGACCGGGACGTTACCGCCCGAACGTTTTTCGAAATGCAGGTGTGGTGCACCGGCGCCTGTCTGGCCTGAATAGGCCAGCAGTTCTCCGGCCTTAACCCGGACGGAATCAGCCGGGAGATTCCAATCGACGTAGTAGCGTCGCTGCGCCAGTTGCATGGCTTTGACGCGGGAGTCGAGGAGATCGACGAACCGTGACAGGTGGCCAAAGACATAGAGGGAGCCATCGTCCCCCTGGAGGTACAGCCCCTTGCCGTAGCCGGTATAGGACATTTTTATGCGCAGGATCCACCCGCTTACCGGCGCGAATACCGGTTTCCCCGAGACACCCCCGGTTCGGAGGTCGAGTCCGGCATGAAAGCGGCTCCGCCGGAAATCTCCGAAGCCGGAAGAGAGATCGATCTGTCCTTTCAGGGGCCAGCGCGGTGGCACAGCATAACTGATTGCCGAAGATAGCATTAGGAGTACTAAGCAGCGGTTGATAACGGTCGATAATTGGTTCATGGTTGTTCGTCGTTGCAGGTCCATCGGTAGTTGTACCGAAAGTACTGTCAGGCGAAGCGAAAAGACAGCATTTTTTCGAAGTCGACGACTGGCAGGGCCTTGCGGAAGCCGGTGACTTGGTTATATTTAGCGGCTTGGCGACCCGACTGGCCGCTGTGGGTACAATGCAGCAGTGAAAGAGTATTCGTGCAGATAGGAGTCCCGCCGCATGTTTGAAACCTTACGCAAGATGATCTTCCCGATCATCATTATTGTCCTGGTGTTTTTCGTGGCCATGATCATCCTCCAATGGGGTCTCGAATTTACCGGACGACAGCAGTTTGCCGTCAAGAACATCGCCGGCACGATAAACGGCGAAGAGATTCTGCTGGAGACGTACAATCGTGTCTACAACAATCTGGTACAGCAGGAGACGCAGCGTTCGGGCGGCGAGGTCACGGATTCGCGTCTGCGCGAACTTGAGCAGTCCGCGTGGCAGCAGTTGGTTTACGATCGCCTGCTCGCTCAGGAAGCGGCGAAGTACAACATCGTGGTGACCGACCAGGAACTGTATTCGTTCCTACGCATGTCTCCCCCTCAATATCTGCAGTCCATGCCGGCGTTTCAGACCAACGGCCAGTTTGACTACCAAAAGTACGTGAACGCCATGGCAGACCCGCAGGCCTCTTCGTTCTGGTCGCAGATCGAGCCGATGGTGCATGCGGACATGCAGAAGATGAAGATGCAGGAGATGGTCATTCAGGCGGTGGAGGTCAGCGAGGATGAACTGAAGGATGCATACGTGGCCGCGAACGAGAAGATCAAGGTCGGCTACATCAACGTGCCGTACAATCGGTTCACGACTGCCAGTCACAACGCGAGCGAAGACGAACTGAAAGCGTTTTACGATGCGCACAAGGATCAGTACAAGCTTGACGACCGGGCCGTGGTGTCCTTCGCGCTGGTGGAGAAACAGCCCAGTGCCGCCGACTCAGCCGAGGCCTACAACACAATCAAGGCGCTTTACGATTCGGCAGCGGCCGGTGCCGATTTCGCCGAGCTGGCCCGTACCTACTCGCAGGATGGTTCAGCGGCAGCAGGTGGGGACCTTGGTTCGTTTGCGCCAGGGCAAATGATCCCCGAGTTCGATCGCGTCGTGTTCACTATGAAAGACGGAGACCTGTCGCAGCCGTTCCGTACGCAGTTCGGCTGGCATATTGTCAAGCATCATGGTTACACGGAAGAAGAAGAGACACCGCCCGGCAAGGCCAAGCCGGAGAAAGTCAGAAAAGCGAAAGCATCGCACATACTTATCAAGATCGAGGTCTCACAGGGGACGCTTGATGCGGCATACCAGAAGATGCAGGCGATTGTGACCGCAACCAAAGAGATAGGCTTCGACAAGGCAGTCGAGCAGGAAGGGTTGAAGGTCAAGAAAACGGTGCCGTTCCCGAAGGGTGGCTCCATACCAGACCTGGGCTTTGATCAACCGGCGAGTGATTTCGTCTTTTCGCACGAGCCAAAGACCGTTTCCGAAGTGATGGAAAACAATTCGTCGGTATTCGTGCTCCAGGTGGATGAGCGCCTTCCGGCCGGACCGGCGACCTACGACGAAGTCAAGAGCCGCATCAAACTGGATGCGTTCCGCCAATGGGTCGCCACACAGTGTCTCGACACGCTGAAAGTTATATACGCCGGGTTGCGCGGCGGTACTCCCTGGGGGACTGTCGCGAAGGTGCATGGGGCGGAATATGTCGAATCCGATTGGATCACGCGGGCCAGTTATGTAGGAGAGGTCGGTCGCGATGCCACGGCGATTGGCTCTGCGTTCGCGCTGCAAACAGCTGGACAGATGTCCGAGCCGATCGGTTACGACAACGGTGCTGTCGTATTCAAACTTCTCGAACGGCAAACGGCCGACTTGAACAAGTTTGCAGAGAAACGGGATTCCGTACTCTCCGCCGTCAAGATGAGCAAACAGCAGACCATGTATAATTCGTGGTTCGAAGGACTGATGAAGAGCTCCAAGATCGACAACAATCTGGAGAGACTGCGACGCAGCGGCGAGCCGATGTAATCACCGCCGGGGAAAAACTTGGCTTTCGGGGCTTCCGCGCTCAGCGGGAGCCCTTTTTGATTACCCCACCGAGGCGCACAATGGCCGCCGCGGCCCACACGCTTTCAAGAACCACGAACGGCCAACTGCCGCTCGCCGCCGCGTACCAGGCGGCTGCAGCCGCACCGCAGGCGTTCATCATCAGGTAACGCGGATCGGACTCGGACAGCTTGCGTATCAAGTTCAGCACGAAAGCCAGAAGCAGCAGGAACACGCCAAGCGAGCCCAGAACTGTCATCATACGGCGTTGCCCTTCACACTATTTGTCTCCATGGCACAGGTTCGTCCAAGCTATGCATCCGTGGACCCGGTTTGGGCCGTTTCAGTCTGTTCGACACGCCGGTACTTCCGGCGAAACTCGCGAAGCTCGGCGATATCCAGCGTAAGAGTCAACATGCGGCGCGAACCTTCATCGCCGAAATCTACCCGCGACAGGATTCCCCACGGCGCTGCTACCAGCGAGCGTCCTTGTAACAGATGACCAAAAATGGTTCCGACTGCGCAACTTTTGATAATATACGCTCCCGCCTGCTCTGCCCCGGATACGAAATAGAGCTGATCGCGGTGCTTCTTTTGCGACAGGGAGTCATCGGGCCGGAATGGCGAAGTGGTCGGCACCATCACAAGGTCTGCACTGAGCGCCCGTAATTCACTCCACACCTGCGGATGAAACACGTCACCGCAGATTAGCATTGCGATGTTGATGCCATCGATATTAAGGACCAGATTCTCTGTGCCAGATTGAATCCCTTTCGCCTGTTCCCCCGGCACCGGAAAGCGCTTTCGATACTTGCCGAGAATCGTGCCCCGGTCGATCACATAGCCGGTGTTGTAGAGGCAGTCCCCCTCGGCCTCGACGATTGTGCCGCCAACGAGACACGCGGTAAGTTCGTCGGACAAGCGGCAAAGATAGTCGCGGTATTCCGAGGCATGCAACGCCGCTCGATGAAAGTCCTCGACCGTCTCATCGATAAGCCAGTATTCCGGCAGGCAGACAAAATCCGGGCGCTGCTTGAAGATGTGCATTTTTTCTTCAAGAGTCAGACGTCGACCCATGCGGGCCTGCACCGCCACGATTTTCGTCAGCATGAATCAACTCTCCTCGTACCTATCAAGTACGTTTCACCACTCGAAAGGTTCGCAAGAAGCGAGGTGAGATTCTGTTGCGAATGGATTACGATACCGGCTGAGCGGGGCGCGGATCAGAGATTCGCGTAGTTCGGCCCCTCGCCCCCCTGAGGCGTTACCCAGCGGATCACTTGGTACGGGTCGGCAATGTCACAGGTCTTGCAGTGCACGCAGTTCGACGGCGTCAGCTGCAGCTTCTTCCTCCCGGGTCGCGTCGGGTCATCTTCCATATTGTACACGCTGGCCGGACAAAAATGCTGACACGGGTTGCCGTATTCTTCTGTGCAACGATTGTTGCATATGTCGTAGTCGGCAATCACCAGATGCGACGGTTGATGTTCTTCGTGCATCGTGCCCGATTTGTACACATCGGTGACCTTGTCGAAAGTCAGACTGCCGTCGAACTTGACACTCTCTTTCACCGGCTCGCGTCCGAATCGCTTTCGGTAGTCTGTCGTTTTCAACATGTAGGTATGGTCGCGATCATGTTTTCGATGATCGAACAGCCCGCGCCCTCCGGTGACAATCTGCATGGCTCCGTGGAACATCCCGCCAATAAGCCCGCCGGAAAATCCGGCGTGGAAATTACGGGTCCCCCACAATTCGGACCTAGCCCAACTTTGCCCGAACCGATCAGCGTATCCTTTAAGCACGGTGGCCGAGAAATCCTGTGCCTTGACCGCATCTAAGAGTGTCTCCGCAGCCATGATGCCGGACTTGATCGCCAGGTGCACCCCTTTCAATCGGGCGGGATTGAGAAAGCCGGCCGAGTCACCGCACAGGAGCAGACCATCGTGATACAGTTTCGGCATCGAATAGTAACCGGCATCGGGGATCGTCTTGGCTCCGTAGTGCAACATCGTGCCGCCGTCGAGGATTCTCCGTAACAGCTTGTGCGTTTTGTAACGCTGAAATTTCATGTGAGGGTCGTTGGTAGGATCGGGGGAGTTCAAACCGACGCAATATCCCACTGATACCAGCGTGTCAGTCATACCGTACACCCAGCCGCCGCCGTATTCATGCGATGGCTGTGGCCAACCCATGGTGTGGATCACAGTCCCTGTCTTTATTCGCCCGGACGGCACTTCCCAGATTTCTTTGACACCGGTGAGGTACGACTGGGGCTCACGGTCTTTCAGAAGTTCCGGAACCTTTTCGAACGCGTGCCGGGTGAGTGAGCCATGGACCCCTTCGCACAACACCGTCACCTTGGCTTTGATGATCGAACCCGGCTCGAAATTCGATTTCGGCGTACCGTCTTTGTCCAGTCCCATATCGACGGTTTGCACGCCCGCCACACGACCATCCTCGACCAGCAGATCGTATCCGGCCATGCCGGTGTAGATGTCGACGCCAACCGACTCGACCTGTTTGGCCAGCCAGCCGGTGAATTTGTTGAGCGAGATAATGTAATTGCCGTGATTCGACAGCGACGGAGGTGTAAACGGGAACTTGAGCGCTCCTGATTCCGAGAGATAGTACAGGGAATCGGCTGTCACCGCTGCTTCCAGCGGCGCCCCTTGTGCGGCAAAGTCCGGAATCAGTTCGGCAATACCGCGCGGGTCCAGCACGGCGCCGGACAGGGCATGAGCGCCAACATAGGAGCCCTTCTCCATAAACAGGATTTCCGGTTTGGGAGTCTCCGGATGTGCGGCGAGCAATTGTCCCAGCTTATATGCAACGGCGAGACCGGCCGGACCGGCGCCGACTATGAGTATATCGGTTTCGAGAACATCGCGTTGTATATCCATGGTGCACCGCGCCAATGCGTCGAACGCCCGGAATATACTTGTGAGGGAAGTGAAAGCAAAGAACTAAAGCTACTGCGCCGCTACTTGGTCCCGGAGGAAATGGCCTCCGGACGAATTCCACCGTTCTCTTTTTCATCATCCGGCGGCTTGCCGTTGAGCGGCAACTGCAGCATCTCGCAGATCTTCCGGCGGTCGCAGCCAACCGTCAGAAGGCGGTTGGTACGGATGATTGGCCGGCGTATGAGCGTGTGATCTTTCGCCATCAGCGCGATAATCTCATCGCGGCCGACATTGTTTTCACCAAGGTTGTGTTTCTGATAGCTCTTGGAAAGAGGATTCAAAAAGTGTTCTACGTGGATATAGCCGATCATCCTGTTCAACTCGTCCTCCGTCAGGGGCTTCTTCTCCAGATCGCGGATATCCAACAACACTCCCATATCCAAAAGAAACTTTCGAATGTCGGCGCACTGGGTATCTTCGCCGTAGCTCATAAATGTCGCCCGCTTGGGAGCCATATATCCTCCAGAAACCGATGAGCACGCTCATCAACGCTGCGGTCGATTACCGCAACAATTACTCGTTCGTGGGTGAAACTGTGATTGTTCCCGCTACAGGATCACCATCTGATAGACTCCGAACCTCCGCTGGTCGCGACTGGAACAGCCTGAGATTCTGAGCCGCTATTAAAATGCTTCACCCATCCACTTGTCAATAAAAATTTCGTGTCGTGTCGCCTTTTTCGTCAGGATTCCTGTCCAGACAGCCGGCTCAGCATCCGCAACATCTATGTTTTTGTCGCTGTTACTCGGGGGCGACACGCCCCATTACAGTTATCGGAAAGACCCAAAAACGACTTAACGGCGCTCCAACCATTTATAACGGCGAACCCGGCTTCGGGTTCCCTTCATTTGCCGCGATGGGTCCCGGAAGGCAAGTCGAACCAGCTGCAGAACCGGGTTACAGCCGGATGGATACGGCTACCCCGTCACGGATCGGCAGAATGGTCGTGAAAAACTTGTTGCTGCGGTACAGTTTTCGGGTAAAGTGAACAATGGCGGCAGTTGTCTTATCGTAGGGGCCGGACAGCACGCGGCCGTCCCAAATGATGTTGTCGGTAATGAACAAGCCGCCGGGGCGCAACAGGCGGGCGGCGACGGATATGGTGGCAGGGTAATCCTGCTTATCGATATCGTTGAGAACAATATCAAACGGTCCGGTCAGACGCCGGACTGTCGCCAGGGCATCACCTACCCGATAGTCGAATCGAGATTCAAGGTGGGCGCGTTCGAAGTACGAAAGTGCGCGCCGCATATTCTGCGGGTCAGTGTCGGTCATGACAATACGGCCCCGGGGCCCGATCGCCATCGAAAACCAGTACGCCGAGTAGCCATATCCCGAACCCAGTTCCAACACACGTCTGGCCTTGACGGCCACGGCCAGTTGGTAGAGGACGCGCCCGACGACCGGGCCAATGATCGGGAAATCGTTTTCTTTGGCATATCGTTCCATGGCTCGAAGGACCGGTGGGCGCGGCGGGATCGCCTTGATGAGGTACTCCTGAACCCGCTGATACATAGTTGGAGTCGCGCTCATTTCAGAATGAGGAAGACCTGGTCTCCCTCGACCTCGATATCATAGCGTTTCAGTCTCATGCCGGGTTGGGTCAGGCACTCGCCGGTCCTCAGATCGTATTTCCAACCGTGCCAGTTGCAGGTCAGAATCCCCTGATCGACTCCCCCTTTGGCCAGCGACGCTTTCATGTGCTTGCATTCCGATTCCAAGCCATAGAGCGTTCCGTTCTCATTAAACACGGCCACGCGCTTAGCCAGGATCCGTTTCTCAATAACTTTCCCGGGCAGAAGCTCGCTGAGGCTTCCCATTCTGATGCGCTGCATTCCTTACTCCCGTACGGTGAGCAAGGATACCGTGCCGACATCCAAATGGCAACGACTCTGTGCTGATTCGACCGGACGCAACGGCTTTGTTGGATCAAACCACGTCGCTGGCGACCGGCTGGCGGGTTTCGCGCGGCTGATCATCGGCGGCAGAAAGTTCAACCTCCACTGCTTGGCGGCGGCGGTGCCGGTCATACATGGACAAAAGACCGCCCGAAAACGCGATCAGCGCACCCAGCCAGAAAAAGAGAATGAACGGCTTCTTGGACAATTCCACTACAAGCGTGGCCTGCTGCGCTGCGGGTGATGCCATGGCCGACGCCACGCCGCTTAACCGAAGAACCACGCCCCCGTCTTCCGGTTTGACACCCGTGATGAACAGTCCCGCCTTGCCGTGATCGAACGAAGCTTCGACCGGTGTCACCTCTCGCTTAGCCACCTGAAGTGTCGGCGCGACCTGTTCGGTCGTACCGTCATAGGTGACCGTCACCAGCGCCGCTGCGGTCATCGTGCTTTCGCCGTGCTGCCCGCCGATATCAAAGCGATTAAACGTGAACTCGTATTTGTCGATCCGGGTCGATTCCCCCTTCTTGAGATAGAACTCACCGGCGTTCTGAACTTCCGGCTGCTCGACCGAGACGGGTGCCAGATACAGGTCGTACGCGAGGTAATTTTCCACGTGCGGCTTCTTCATCACCCCTTCGGCGTTCTTGGGGAATTCATGGTGCAGAATCGCGACGAACTTGTCGCCGCCGTTGGCGACATCGACATGACAATCAAAGCCTTTAGGGGTGTCCTGCATGGATGCGAACGTTAGCGTGCTGCCCATCACCGAGACCGGCTGCCCCTGCGGCAGCACGATGGTTTGTTTGGTTTCAAATCCATTGGCCAGCGCCGCGCTGGCGATCCCCAACGCGAGACCTACATGGGACAGATATCCCGGCTGAAGATGTTTGTTTCGCCACGAGAGGAAGAACACGGAACCATTCACTACCAGCGCCCATGCCGCCGCGCCAAACAGCGCCAGGTAGATGAACTGATGGGTGAAACCAGTGATAAGCAGTGTCAGGATAGTGATGACTGCAACGCTCGCACCGATTACCAACAGGCGCGGTTTGGCCAGTCCCTGGTTCCAGCGAAACGTCGGAAACAATGCGATAAGCAGCAGGATAGCGACTCCAATGGGTGTCATGGTGGCGAAGTAATACGGCAGGCCGACGTTAGACGGCTTCTCGGCAAATCGGGTCAACAGGGGCGCGGAGGTACCGATCAGTACCAATGTCCCACCCACAAACAGAATGACTATACCGAGTGTCACCAGATACGACCGCGAATTGAGCTTGGAGTATGATGGCTCCGGCTTGATGTCTTTCCAGCGATGCACCAGCCAGAATGCCCCGAGCAGGATGAAAAATGCCAAGCCGCCCACCAGAAACTGGTTGATGCCAAGGTCGACAAACGAGTGTACCGAGAAATCGGCCAGCACGCCCGATCGGGTGAGAAATGTGCCATACAACACCGACCAGAAAGTCAGGCAAACCGCCACCAGCGAAAACCGCATCATGCCTCGCCGCTGCCTCTTGATGAACAGCGAATGCACCTGCGTCGTCAAAAACAACCAGGGGATCAGTGACGAATTCTCCACTGGGTCCCAGGCCCAGAATCCGCCCCAGCCGAGTGTCTCGTACGCCCAATAACCACCCATGACGAGCGAGACACCGAGCGCCACCCAGGCGAACATGGTCCATCGGCGAGCCGCTTCGGCCCAGATGTGGTATTTGCGTTCTACTAAAGCAGTCAACGCGAAGGTAAACGGAAACACGACTCCGGAGAATCCGGCGAACATGATAGGCGGATGAATGGTCATCCAGAAATTTTGTAGAAGCGGATTGAGCCCGGCGCCGTCTTCACGATAGACCGGCATCAATTCGAACGGGGACTTCTTTATCATGATCATGAGCAACGAAAGCACGAACAAACTCAGGAAAAACATGTTGCCGCGTTCGAATTGCTTAGCCGTGTGCATCATGACAACACCCAGGATCATGGTATAGAACAGCCACAGGAGAAACGTTCCCTCCTGCCCGCCCCAGAGGCTGGCGATCAGGTAATGCGTGGGCAGATCAAGCGAGGAATAGGCGTACACATACGCCACCGTGAAATCGTGGGTCAGAATCAAATATAGTAATGTTGCCAGCGCCCCCACCACACTGAGGGTCCCAAGGCGGAAAAAATTGCGGGCCAGAGACACCAACTGGTCTCTTCCCCGCCAGGCGAGGTAATACAGTACGGCCGAAGCCAGCGCCGAAACCGTCGCCGTATAAATGAAAAAATCACCAAGGTTGGCCATAGTAGTCTCCAGGGCTTTGCGCCTCGTGAGCTGCCTGTCTCAGACTGCCTTACGAGACGAGTTGCGAATGCGGTCACGGCGTTCCGGTACGATGACCTCGGCCGAACCGCCCGAAAGCTCGCGTAGACAGTTGATAACCGCTTCCACCAGGAATTCAGGCGTCGAGGCGCCTGCGGAGACGCCGACACTCTCTACCCTCTGGTCGGTAGCAAGCCACTCATCCTTAATGTCGCGTTCTGAGCCAACCAGATACGCTTTGCCACAGATAGCCCGGGCGATATCGACTAAGCGAAGGGAGTTGGCCGATGTCCGTGAACCGACCACAATCACCATATCCACTTGCGGCGCCAAATCCATCATGGCCGATTGCCGCTGACTGGTGGCATTACAGATCGTATCAAAAACCTCGAGGTGCGGCCATTTCTGCTTGGCCAGTCTCTGGAATTCGGCAAACGCTTCCTGACTGGCGGTGGTCTGTGATGTTAGACCAAGCTTTCGGTCCGTCCATTCCGGCAACACGGAAAGCTCATCCTTGCTCGACACCACCGTGATGCGGTCAGGCGCATGCCCTACAACCCCCTCGGTTTCGTCATGCTTGCGATCGCCGAAATGAATCACGTAATAACCGTTGGCGATGATCTTGGTGACTATATCGTATATGCGCGTCACCAGCGGACAGGTGGCATCGACCACGTTAAGGCCTCTGGACTGAGCTTTCTCAATCACAGCGGGAGCCACGCCATGGGCGGAGATGATCAAAGTACCGTCGGAAACTTCCTCGACCGAAAACGCCTGCCCCACTCCCTGACCGCGAAACCGCTCCACAACCGCTTCGTTGTGAACTATTTCATTCAGGATCGCCACCGGCCCCGTCTTCTTCTGAGCGGTCTCTTCGGCTATATTGATAGCCCGTTTCACCCCCATGCAGAAGCCGTGATGACGTGCGATGATGATCTTCTTCAGCATGACTTCTCCAGAATCCTTTTGGACTGGTGAAACGCCTTGTACGAGCTTCTCACCAGCGGCCCGGATTCGACATGCGCAAATCCGATCTCCTTACCGATTCGCGCCAACTCGACAAATTCATCAGGTCGGTAGAACCGCTCGACCGGCAAATGCGCCAGCGATGGCCGCAAGTACTGCCCAATCGTCACGATATCCACGCCGGCTGCATATATCTGATGCATTAACTCCACCAGTTCATCAGTTGTTTCCCCCAAACCGACCATAAATCCGGTTTTGATCACCGGCCTGGGGTGATAGTCTGAGGCAAAACGCAAAACCGCCAGCGACCGATCCAGCTTGGCGGCCCCACGAACACGCTTGTGCAGACGCTGGACGGTTTCGACATTGTGCGCTAAAACGTCGACACCCGAGTTCAACGCAATTCTCACGGAATCCATTTTGCCGGCGAGGTCCGGGATCAGAAATTCCACCTTCACTTCATTATCCTGCCATCGGAGGAGCTCTATAGTCCGGGCAAATATAGACGCTCCCCCATCAGGCAGGTCATCTCGTGTCACCGACGTTATCACAACTTGCTTCAGTTTCAATTCTGCCACCACGCGGGCCAGGCGCGCGGGTTCCTCGGTATCGAGTCCCAGCGGCTGCGCTTTGATCACATCGCAAAAATTGCAGCCACGGGTACAGCGATGTCCCAGAATCATGAACGTGGCCGTCCCCTCATCGTAGCACTCCCGGATATTAGGACAGGCCGCCTCCTGGCACACCGAATGCAGTCCGTTGACTCGAAGAATCTCCTTTACGCGCTGGTAATTCTCGCCGGACTTGGGCGTAATCTTGATCCATCGCGGCAGCCGGACATGGGGGGTGGCCAGTCGCTCCGCCACCGTCGGCGCTTTCGGGGCGAGCCCGTGGGCCGAGGTCTCTCCAACCGACTGCGTAAAAAAGACTTTATTCATCCATCTAATATACGATAAGGGTCGGCATCGTCACACAAAAAAATTACCCAAAAAATAGCCGAGAACCGAGGTGTCATCCCCCAGTTCATTGTGAAACGATGCCGCCAGTATGTTTCCCTGCCTCACCAATACCGGGTCATTTCGGTAGATCGCGAGCGTATCGACTCCCTTGCCCAGACGGTCCACCTTCGGCGCCCGAATAAACGCCGCCCGAAAGGAACTTCGACTATCGAACTTCGCCTCGACCGTCTCCTCGAATGAGTACAACTGACGCCCGTAGCCGTTTCGAATCACATCGATGTCAAGCAGCGCTAACGGCTCAACCCCGGACTGGTTATCGACTATCCCCTTAGCCAGAAGTATCATACCGGCGCACGTGCCGTAGATTGGGTGACTCCGTCCAAACTCCTTCAGTGGCCGGCGCAATGAGAACCGATCGAGCAGGATGTTCATGGTGGTGGATTCCCCACCCGGCATGATCAAACCATCGAGTCCGTTCAAGTGCTCGGGAAGTTTGACAAGGCTAGTCTTAGCGCCAAGAGTTCGTGCCTGGCGCTCGTGCTGTTCGTAATCTCCTTGCAACGCCAGCACCCCAATGGCCAGTTTTGAATCGTCACCCATGTCGCCTTAAACACCCGTTTTGCCGGTTGGTGCCGAAATATACGAATTGAGATCCATGGGGCAAGTGACGCCAACCGGTCGACTGCTCAACGATTCACATTCTGTCGAAAGAACCTCGTCCCAAGTCATTGCGAGCGGAGATGGCCCGCCGACTGGCGCGACATCGAAGCGTAGCAATCTCGAAATTGTTTGTCTCTCGTTGCGGCGGGTCCTGCCATCCGCCAAGAGTCAGACGGTGTGTCCCGACACTTGAAATGGTTGGGTACCCCACCGCTCGCGGTGGGTTTCCCCATACTACAGTGTTATTGCGTGACGCCCTGAGCGGAGTCGAAGGGTAACGTGTCCGTTCTCTCGTTGCGGCGGGTCCTGCCATCCGCCATCAGGCGGATGGTGTGACCTGCCGCTTCATCACACCGACAAGCGCAGGTTGACATCAGGCAACGCCGGCATCTCGCTGTACTCGCGCCCATTCAGCAGTCGTCCAGCCGCCTTTTTATTGACTCCACCCCATTGCTTGAAAAAGAAATGCACTCCCTGCTCACGGCACTGCTCCTGGATCTGAAGCACCCACTCCTTCTTCATCGGGCGGGCACCCGGCCCCGACTCGCCTCCGACAATCGCCCAGTCGATCCCGGACATATCAAGCTCCGGCAGGGGTCCTAAGAGCGGCTCCAGCGAAAGAAACTTGATCGCCGCGCCAGTCTTGCGAAGGTCCTTGATTCGATATTGATAGACCGCGCTCTCGACCGTCACCCCCATCCATATGTTCGGCGCCCACGGGAGCTTGCTCTGCACGCGGGAAAGTTGCTTGGAGCGCTTGGTGAGAATCTGGAACACGTGCCAGGGAGCGCGATTCATAACGTCGAATATCTCGAGAACATATTCAAATGGCACTTTCTCATGAAACAAGTCGCTCATGGAGTTGACGAAAATAACCTGCGGCTTTTTCCAACGGAGCGGCGCTTCCAACTCCGATGGATGCAGCGTTACCTTAAATCCGTTGCGATATTTGTGGACGCCCATCGCTTGAAGCCGCTTCGCCATCCGCTCGGCGTAACAATGCTCGCACCCCGGCGATACCGGATTGCAGCCCGTGACCGGGTTCCAGGTGCGGAAGGTCCATTCTATGGCACAATTCCTTGCCATATCTGAGAATTAGCCTGAACGGAGAATCCGAGCCTTTGCTTCGCCTGCTATGAACCGTGAATTCCGTACGGCGTCGAAGAGCCGTGACAAAACATCCGGCGGCGACATCTCTACGTACTCCAACCGTCCATACGTCGAAGGATGCGAAAAGCGATTGCGAAGATGGCTTACCGACCTCGTGTGGAGATCTTTTACCACCAGGGCAGTCTCTAAGGTGAAGCAGCGGGTACTTCCGGGAGGGATAAAGACGCATTCGCCAGTGAGAATGGAGATCGATCTCACCTTGGTCACCTGTGAAGTAGCGAGGAGGTAATCTGCGATATCTGTCGTGGAGTCAATGGAAAGCAGTATAAGGTACTTGTTCTTGGTTGTACCGTCCTCGAAGATGAAGTTCTCGCAGAAGAATATTGCGCCTGGAACCGCTACTCTGTCAAATAACTTTGCCAGTTCCTTGGAAGAAAAGTCAATCAAGGGAAAATCTCAAAGGTATGAACTAAAATCGCGGTTCTCCTGCTCGATCAACATTAGTTCAGCTATCTCTTTGTCCGTTCCCAGAGGATCGTCAAGAAAAAGCATGTAGTCGATGTCTCGTCCTTGGGTCTCTAACCAAGCCCGCTGGGAATGAGCAATATCAGAGAGTCGCGTCCCGCTGAGTTTTCCGTAATCGACCACAACGCTTTCAATGCACCGTAGCTCAGCCTCTGAAAACACATCTCTGTTTGGGTGCGAACATGAGCGAAACACCGGATATTTCGACTTCGTGGGATCCGAAACCTCAGTGATACCAAACCTATCCATCCCGGCCCCGCCAATCTCTTTAATCAGGTCATAAGCTCTTGACGGAACAGGCCCAAGTTCCATTTTAACATACGTGTCACCCAATATAGGACGACCGGTTTCCTTAATCGCTTGCTTATCAACGAAGTAGAGCAACTTGGCCGCTTTGAGGCGATCAAGGTCGTCAATCCTTTCTGCCATGATTTGCATCAGGGCGCGAAATTTCGGTTCGCTAAAAGAGAAACTAATAACCATCTTGGTCCCAGTCGGTCAATCGGTCGTTCACCAGTTGGAATTACCTACTATATATTCACGTCGGTCTGGTTTCACCATCACTTTATACTCAAAATTGTGGCATCGCCTTTACCGCCCCTGCAACTGGCTCTCCAGCGGAATGCTCTCGGCGGCGATCCCTTTCATCGGCTCCCCCAGCCCGCGCGACTGCTCGGCAATGATGGCATAATCCTGCCAGTGCGTGGTGGCGCTTACAATCGCTTTAGCCCGCTTGTCCGGATCACTCGATTTGAAAATGCCGGACCCCACAAACACTGCCTCGGCCCCAAGGTGCATGCACAAGGCCGCATCAGCAGGAGTGGCGATACCACCGGCGGCGAAATTCGGCACCGGGAGTTTGCCAATCTTGCCCACCATCTTCACGATTTCAATCGAGACCTGGTTCTCCTTGGCGAATCCGAACAGCTCTTCCTCGGACATGACCGTGGTTGCCTTCAGTGCGGAGTTAATCTCGCGAAGATGTTTCACGGCCTGCGAGACATCGCCGGTTCCGGCCTCTCCCTTGGTGCGGATCATGGCCGCCCCCTCGGCGATACGTCGCAGCGCCTCGCCGATATTTCGGCAACCGCAAACGAACGGCACCTTGAATTCCCATTTGTTCACGTGGTATTTGTTGTCTGCCGGAGTAAGCACCTCGGACTCATCGATGAAATCGATCTCCATCGCCTCAAGCACGCGTGCTTCCACAATATGCCCGATCCGGCACTTGGCCATGACCGGTATAGTGACAGCCCGTTTGATCCGCTCAATGATCTCCGGATCCGCCATGCGCGCCACTCCACCCTCGGCTCGGATATCAGCCGGCACTCGTTCGAGCGCCATCACCGCCGCAGCGCCCGCTTGCTCGGCAATTCTGGCCTGCTCGGCAGAAGTGACATCCATGATGACACCCCCTTTGAGCATCTCGGCCAGGCCCACCTTCACCTTGTATTGAGGATCGTCAAAGCGAAACATATCGTAACTCCTTAATTCATCTCCCACACTTGTTATAACGAACCGCGTCGAGCGAAGTTCGCTCGGGGCGAATTGCAGCGTCGACGGACCTGTTCGCGGCCGCAATATAACATGAACACAGACGCGGACAACCGCAATCTGGACCCCGCATGAAAACCCCAAAAAGAGAAAGCCGGGCATCTGCCCGGCCCTGCTTGCAAAGTCCGGTCGCGCGGAGTATCCGCCGTACCGGCCCGAAAATTCAGCGAGTTCTACTTCTTCCCTTTGACGTAGCGGCCGAAATGGTGGCGGGCAAGAGCCCTCTTGAACCCCTTCTCCTGTTCGGCCCAGAAATCCTTCATCTGGCACTTGTTGTACGCATCACAACTGCAGTTCCCCTGCTCGGTGCAGAGATTGAGGTGAATCGGGCCGTCGATCGCCTCGATCACGTCCAGAAAGCTCACCTCTTTGGGCGTTTTGGAAAGCTTATAGCCGCCTGTGACACCCTGAAACGACATCAGGACGCCGCTGCGGGTGAGATCTTTGAGAATCTTGGCCAGAAATTCGCGCGGTATCGACTCGGCCTCGGCTATCGAATTGATCGAACCCAATCTCCCTTTGGGCAACGTGGAAATATGCCGGACAGCGCGGAGCGCGTAGTCGGCCTTGCGTGACAACTGCATGTGTTGGTTCCTCTATGAAACGCGGTTAATGGTCAATGTGACGCGATCACGGTATTATAACTCTATGCTTCCACTTTTCGTTCCTATCATACGTAAAAAGATTCGCGAAGTCCACAAAAAAGTTGACCATTTGGAAGAAATTGGGACGGAGGGGCTTGTCCGTGTCGTCGTAATATACTGGTCAGCAATGGGTTAGGCGCCGACACGATAACGGTATTAACGACCCATAATGCCCTCGCAAGCCCGACCGAAAATCACCTGTGAACCTTTTCACCGCTCCCGATGTTGTAGTGAGGCGACAGACACGAAATATAAGAACGTAGATTTTAAGGAGTCATATAGCCTATGATTAACGAGACCAAACCATCGGCTGCCGAGGCCGTCATCACGCTGACCCCGGCCGCGGTCACCGAGGTCAAACGGCTGATCGCAGAGGAGAAAGAAACCAACCTGTTCCTGCGCCTGGGCGTGACGTCCGGCGGTTGTTCCGGTATGTCGTACTCCATGGCGTTCGACAATCAGCCCGGCGACTTTGACCGCGAGTTCGATTTCGAGGGCCTCAAAGTGCGGGTCGACCTCAAAGCGCTCATGTATCTTGCCGGCACCACGCTCGACTTCAAGGGGGGACTCGTTGGGGGCGGATTCCAGTTCCACAATCCCAAAGCCAAACGCTCCTGCGGTTGCGGCTCTTCGTTCACCTGCTGACCGCGGCGTTATCCGCTTGTCGTTGACGCGAAGCATCCGGCACCACTGATGACATACGAGATCATCGACCCCCAGGAGTTCCTGGTAGACGGGATCCTCCGGCAGGACGATTTCCTGGCTCGTGCAGCCGAGTACGATTGGGGACGGTTCGCCGGAAAGAAAGTACTTGTCCGCGGCTGTAGTTCCGCTATTATCCCCCCGTGGGTTTTTATGATCATCGCCGGCAAGTTGGCGCCGCTGGCGAAATCGGTCCGGTTCGGGAACGAGCATGACAATATCGTTGTTCTGCGGGCCGAAACGGAGAAACGAACGTGAGCACAAGAGACATGCTTGAAAGTCCTGAGACTGAAGAAACGCGGGAAACGACGGTAATGCCCAAAGTCAGGTTCTTGCCGATGGACATCGAGGTCGAGGTGGAAAGCGGGACAGCGATACTGGACGCCGCCCTTAACAACAATATCCAGATCGACCACAACTGCGGCGGCAACTGTGCCTGCTCCACCTGCCATATTGTCGTGGAAGAGGGGTTCGAGACACTCGATGAACCCTCCGAGGATGAGATCGATATGCTGGATGAAGCCGAGGGGTTGACCGAGACTTCCCGTCTGGCCTGCCAGTGCATTGTCCAGGACAAGAATATGATTGTCCGCATCCCGCCAAAAGAGTCGTCCTGGGAAGACGATACTTTTTGATCAGCGTCATCAACTATTCCAGCCACGCGGCTCCGGCCTCATGCCGGGGCCATTTTCATTGTCCGACAACGCATTAGCCTGTCAACGGATTCCCCCCACCTGCCGATATTGATAGGGAGGTGCTATGCCTTCCATTCTAAACAGGGAACAGAAACGGAGAGGCCGAAACGGCCACACGCTGGTCGAGCTTCTGGTGGTGCTGATTATTCTCAGCATCATCACCGCTGTCGCTATGTCTTCGATGCGGGCCGGCACTGACGTTGCCCGTACGGAAAAAACGAAGCAGCTCCTGCAACAAGTCAATTACGCCATTGCCGGCAATCCTTCGCTGACTTCAGGCGGCGGGCGAGCCGACTACGGCTATGTTGGGGACATAGGCGCTATGCCGCCGAATCTCGATGCGCTCGTGTTGAACCCAGGCGGCTATGCCACCTGGAACGGTCCGTATATCAGCGATGAATTCTCATCCGGCGGTGCTGATGTCAGCTTCAAATACGATGCGTGGGGGCAGGCGCTCAGTCTGAGCGGTCCTTCGGTAATCGCAAATGGCGGTGGTACTACCATTACAAGTGCGGTTGCGCCGAGTCTGGACGATCTCCTGCGCAATGCTGTTGTCGTGACGGTCATGGACATGGCGGAGACGCCGCCGGGCGCTGTTTTCAAAGACTCGCTCCGGGCTCTTCTAATCGTCCCGAACGGCACTGGAGGGACGACCACGAAAACGAAGTTGTTCGCCGGTGACGGACTGACCCAATTCGACTCCATTCCCATCGGCGTCCACTTGTTACGCGTGGTCTATCTGCCGAACAGCGACACACTGCGTCGCCAAGTACCGGTCAACCCCGGTCAAACCAGCTACGCCACGGTCAAGCTGTATCGAAAGGTATGGTGAGCATGCGAACACTCATAAACAACCGGGAGGGGTTCGGATTAGTTGAGTTGATGGTTGTCCTGGTCGTTATCGGCTTCATGGTTGGTCTGGCGATGCAGTCGGCGACTGTTGTCAACTACGACGTTCGCACGGCCGAGACCGAGCGAGAACTCGAGCTGTTGGCGTCCGCTATCGTGGGTGACCCGGGTATTCTTCAGGACGGCATGCGCTCTGATTTTGGCTACGTAGGGGATGTCGGCGCTTTCCCACCGAATCTAAGCGCTCTTTACACCAACCCGGGCGGAACACCAACGTGGAACGGACCCTATATAAAAACCGAATTCGCGCAGGACACCGTCTCCTACCGCCTCGATGCCTGGGGACAGCCATACACGTACGGTGGGGGAACGGTCATCACATCGACCGGCGGCTCCGGCACGATCACCAAGAAGCTGGCCGACGCATCATCGGACTATCTTCTGAACCAGGTCCACGGTACTGTCAAGGACAAGAATGATTCCTTGCCGGGCGCGATATACAAGGACTCAGTTGATATAAAAGTCGAGATGCCGCTGGGCGGTTCCGGCACGATCACCAAGACCTATCATCCGGACGCCGCCGGTGACTTCACGAGCGATTCGATCCCGGCCGGAAGCAGGCTGTTTCGGTTCATCTACCGGCCTGCCAACGACACAGTTCGACGCTATTTCACGGTTCTTCCCCGACAGCAGGTATCGCGAACTCTCGATGTCAAATTCGCCGCCGCCTATTTTGGCGGGGGATCTTCGCCCTCGTCGCTGGTATTGCGACCTACCGGCACAGGCTCCGAGACCGAGCTGGACAGGTCTTCCTGCTCGCAGAATTGGGACTGCGTCAACGAATCCTCACCGGACGAAGACGGTACCTACGTCAATAAAGCTGACGGCTCCTATAAAGACGACAGCTATCAGATGCAGAATCACGGCGCCGTCACCGGTACAATCGACAGCATGGTAATCACGATACGGGTCCGCCGCTACGGATGGGGCAACAACCGCCAAGTTCGCACCGTGCTTCGGACCAACTCGCAATTCTATTATGGCCCGAACATCGACATGGACGGAGTCACGAACTATACCGACTTCACTCGGACATACGCGACCAACCCCAATACCGGCTCTGCCTGGACATGGAGTCAGATCGACGCCATGGAAGTCGGGGTAGGCATAAAGAAGGCGAGTCGATGCACGCAGGTTTTCGCGACGGTCTACTATCACTGATGAGCCTGAGCATGAAACCGGGAAGAATTCACAGACACTCGGGTGGTTTCACCCTGGTCGAAGTAGTGGTGGCCATTATCATCGTTGCCATCCTCGTCGCCGTGGCCATGAGGTCCGGCAAGCCAATTGCCGACACTGCCAGGTCTGAGGAAACGAAAGCCGAAATGGAGGCGCTGGCGTTCGCAGTGGCCGGGAATCCGGAACTACGCAACAGTGCCGGCCGAGCGGATTTTGGCTACGTGGGGGATGTAGGCGCCCTACCACCGAACCTGGATGCCCTGATGACCAACCCCGGGGGCTATACCACATGGAAGGGACCGTACATCTCGCGCCGTTTTTTTCAGATCACCGATGATTACAAGACGGACGCCTGGGGGGCAACCTACTCGTTAAACGGCGTCAGCATAACGTCAACAGGCTCAGGCGCGAACATTGTCAAGAAGGTTGCGCCATCCAGTTCCGACCTCCTGTACAATCCGGTAAGCGGACTCGTACTGGATCGAAAGCGACTGGCCCCGGGTACCGTGTACAGGGATTCTATCAGCGTTCGGCTGACCATCCCCGATGGCCTGGGCGGTAGCACCGTTAAGACAGCAACCCCTGATGCATCGGGCTATTTTTCTATCGATTCAGTGCCGATCGGCGCACAGGAGCTCAAAGTGATCTACATGCCGACTGCCGACACCCTGGCGCAGTTTGTTTCGGTGACCCCGTCGTCATCTGTATATACCGAGTGCGTGTTCAGACAGTCGCTTTTCCTGACCAGCGGCGGGCTTGTACTGGTGCCGTCATCCGACTCGGTCTACGGTTCTCAATGTCAGAATGTCCGGTTCTGGGTCACCAACACATCGACATCACCGCGCACAGTCACCACGATAAAGGTCACCTGGCCGTCTCCCACTGCCTATTACGGCAGGATTCGATTCGGTGGCACTACCGTTTTCAACCAAGGTGGGTCTCCGCGAGGGGTCAGCGGAACCACGTACACTCTGTCTTCGGCACAGACAATCAATCCCGGTCAGAGCGTCCGAATCCGGATTACCGATTTCCGAGCGAACAACACGCCCGGCGGCGGCCCGCGTGTCTCCATGTCAAATGTCACGTTGTCGATAGAGTTTTCTGATGGTTCCTCCTTTAGCGAGGTCTTCCCGTCATGCCCGTAACACATCGTCACAATCTCGCCGGCGGGTTTACGCTTATCGAGTTGGCGATAGTGATCGTTATCGTCGGCATACTCTCGGCCGTCGCCATGCAGAAGATGAGTGTGAGTGTCCAGACGGCGCAGTACGAACAGACCAAAGCGGAGATGGATCAGCTTGCTATGGCCGTGATGGGGAACCCGGCGACCTACAACGACGGCAGCCGCGCCGATTTTGGCTACGTTGGCGATGTAGGAGCGATGCCACCCAACCTCGACGCTCTGGCGCAGAATCCGGGTGGCTTCAGCACGTGGCAAGGACCATATGTAGCGTCCGGGTTTGCCGTCGATGATTTCAAGAAGGACGCCTGGGGATCAGCGTATTCAATAGTCGGCATGCTGTTGCGTTCGACCGGCTCCGGGGCGAACATCGACAAGGAACTGGCGGCCAGCGCCGCCGTCCTGTTGAACAACAGCATCGAGGGAGTGATAGTCGACGCGGACCGGACTCCCCCGGGACCAACATACCGGGATTCAATTTCGGTTCGACTCAGTTATCCCGACGGTGCCGGCGGCCTTGCGACGGCATCGATCACACCATCGGCTAACGGCAGTTTCGCTATCAACAACCTGCCGATAGGCAACCGCACGCTTCGGGTGATCTATCTCCCCACAACGGACACGGTTATGTACCCGGTCACTATCTATCCCGCTCGCACCGTCCGGCTGGATATCATCTTCCCGACCGATCTGTGGTGACGGTCCGGTGCATTTGGTCGGTTATTCTTTGATCGCCAGATGAATGCCGCGGCGTTTGAGTTGCGGTAGAAACAGCGCGGGATTTACGGCGATCTCCTGCGGTTTGACACCCCTGACCGTGATCTGGCCCGATGCCGCCATCCAGGCAATGATCGCCGCCGGAAATGCGGTTGTGCGCATCATGGCGGTGAGGCCGGTCTTTGAGTCCTGACGGTCGACAATTTCGTATACAAGCGTCTTGAGTTTGCCGCCCGATTCTCCTTCCAGTTCCACTCGAACCAGGACCATGTCGGGCTGACCGAACGACAGATTCTTATCCAAAACAGCCTTGAACAGCGCCCGGGGCTCGACTTCCTGGCCGTTCACTTTGAGCGGCTGGCGCGACCCAAGTCCGATATCCAACATCGCCTTGAACAACTGACAATGGCCGGGGTACCGAATCGTCTTGTAGTCGAGAGAATCTACCTTGTCCTCATAGGTATCAGGGAGCGTGGAGGTCCCGCCGGAGGTAAAAAACGCTTCCAGCTTACCGATCCCGTCGAAACCGAGCAGCTCCAGCCCGGTCATAGGGTGTACGGTCTTCTTCTTGCCGTTTTCGAGAATGATGCACGGCTCCCAGTACTCGTTGATAAGCCCTTCCGCTGAAAACACCATCTGGTAATTAAGCGGGGGACGTGGGGACTGCGGCAAGCCGCCGACCCGAATCCTGACAGACGACACGTGGTCGAATTTCATCATCCCATCGGCTACCAGCACCGATACCATGCCGGGCGCCAGGCCACAGTCGGGGACAATGACCACACCTGCTTTCTCGGCCTCGGCGTTCATCTCCATCTGTCCGCGAACGACATCGTTGTTGCCGCCAAGGTCCACCAGATGGCAACCCGACGCCATAGCCGCGCGCGTAAGCCCCAGATTGTACTTGTAGGTAACACACGAGACGGCGGCGTCATATCCCTTCAGCGCCGCGATACATTGTGCCTCATCCCCCGCGTCAAGCTGACCGGGGGCGCCTATGCCGTTGCCATACTTGTTGGAGATCTCTTTTGCCAGATTGAAATCGATATCGAAAATGCCGACCTGCTGCATCCCCTCGACATGGGACAGGTCATAGAGAGCGGCTCGGCCCATAAGGCCGGCGCCGATCACCGCGACTTTCATACGTGCTGCTCCGTTATCTGTTTGCCCGATGTTTACTCCTATCGTCCACGGGTCCAAGAGTAATGTTTGTTGAAGGTCCTGTCAATGACAGTGAGCGGCCGATGTATCAAATGAGTTGATTGGTCTTGCGTAGAACCCATTCGACGGCCAGGCACGTCACAAAAAGAGCAAGCAACCAGAACTTATTCCATAAGACGATCTCCCGCCGGACAGTTTCCATTACCGGCCGGGTGTCGATGTGGGCGATTGCTTCGTCGAATTCCCTGACTGGGAAATACGCACCTCCGGTGAGTTTGGACAACGCCTGAAGTGTCGCCGGAAAGCCGCTTTGATCGAACTCCTCAAGGGAGAACGATTCCACCTGAATCTGCCCCTCGGCCCGTCTCAATTCCTGGCCGTCCTTGCTCATCGCAGCCAGATATTTGTACTGGCCGGGTGGCACCGTGCCAAAGCTTGCTTCATACCGACCTTCTCCCAACTCCAAAAGGTCGGCATCGAAAGACTGGTTCGAAACGGATGACTGCAGCCGCAGGCTTCCGATCACGCCGGTGATAGGGCGAAACCCCTGGTCATAGGCAAATCCGTTGAATCGGACTGGCTCGCCCCGTGTGAACACCTCTTTTTCGGGCAGAATGCGGATCGGGTCGAAATCATCGCGGACCGTCAGCCAGCGTGCGGTGCCATCGAGGAATGATCCGTACGGCAGACCGCTTCCGCCGGCTCCGACATCGGCAAATCCCCAGGTCCAAAACGGCAGAGCGGCGCTGGCCAGCAGTTTACCGGGGCCAAACCGCTTGAAGCCAAGAATGGGGGATTTGAACGTGGCGCGAACCGGTTCGGCCGCATACGCGAGGATTACGGCGTGAGGATCCACCGTGTCGCATCGGACCAGCGATTGAAACGGCGGAACGGTGGACCAGACTTCCCGTATGGCTGCACGGTCATCGGCAAGTCGCACGGACGGGTGGAACAAGTTTCCTTCCGAGGGTTCACCGTGAAACTGAAACCGTTCGACCTGGCGCCGAGCCGACTGGAAGAACGGCAGCAATTGATTGAACCACGGCACCGGCCCTCGGTTGGCGAACTGTTCGCCAAGGAGCACCCAAACGGCGCCGCCGCGCTCCGAGAGGTACGCTTTCAACAGCATCTGGCGCGCTTCGAATTCCACCGGGTCCGGGTCGTACAGCAGGACCAGATCATAGCGATTCAATTCCGTCTGTTGCGACGGAAATCGTCCGGATAGATTTCCGGCCCGCGGACCGGTTACTTTCAGATCTACATCGAATCGATCCGACTGTTCGAGAAATCGCTTCAAGAACCCCACTTCGTGATCGGGATGATCGGCGACCAGCAGCACAAGCAGCTTGCTCTTCAGCACCTTGACCGCGATAGTCCGCGTGTTGTTGGCCTCGATCTCTTCGCCCTGAAGTGGCGGGATCGATACTTTCAGAAGCTCCTGTCCAGGCGCGTCGGGCACCCATTTCAGTGTGGCTTCCCCAGTTCCCCCCTCTTCGGCCGTGTTGAAACTCCCTTCGCTGAGAACCCGCTCCCCTTTGAGTAACTGGATCTTGAGCATGCGTCCGGCGGCGTTCTGCCAGGTGAATCGAGTCTTGATCTCCGTTGGCTGCCCTACGAACAGGACCGGATTGAATTCGACATCCGCAAGAGCAATATCATAATTGCCGCCGTCGCCGGCCATATTGATCGATATTACGGGTGCCCGCAGTCCGGCGGTCGCCTCCGAAGGCTCCCGCCCCGAATTGGACCTGCCGTCCGAAAACAGCAACAGTTGGTCCGCCGGCTCCGCCAGTTGCGCCGTACCCAGAGTCACCAATACGTCTCCAAGAGCCGTTTTGTCACGCTCCACATCGCTCTGATTGGGGGTAAGGTTTTGTCCGAAAAACCAAGTCGACAGGTCGACGGCACCTTTCAAGTGCGCAAAACTGGCCGTAGAAAGAAGCGAATCGAGTCGGGCACGGCGTGAGAGACCCGTCTCCACCCGGTCCATGCTGGCGGAGTTGTCGATGAGCAGATCCACTCGGCGCTTGCGCTCGAATTCCCGACCATATTTGATGACCGGCTCTAAGAGAGCGGTCATGAGCGCGAGGATCGCAACGACACGAATGACAGCCAGCATGACCCTGAGATAGCGCGGCAACGGCGGGTTGGTCCGATAATACAGAAACCAAGCCAGGGCGAGAAGACCCGCCAGTCCAAGTGTGACCAGCACCGGCGCTCCGGTGAGAAAATCGATGGAAACATCCCGCAGGCCAAACATGCTGTCCCTTATACCATAGCGTACGATAGGTGATGATTGAGAAAATACGACGACGAAAGGAGCCGGCCCACTGAAAAACGCAGGAGGCTCACGACATTCGCGCGGAAGTAAACTCCACCATTTCCACCAGCGCCTGGTAGTAAACCGAATCCCTTATCGGTTGAATCGAGTCCAGGCCCTGCCGGCAGAGCTCATCGGCCCGTTTGTGCGTGTAGTCGAGTCCGCCGTTGTCGGCCACGAACGAGTACACTTTCTTGAACGAATCCGGCGTGGCCTGTTCGCGAAGCAGCTTAGTCATTTCGCGGCTGGACGCGGCGCCTACCTGCTTAAGCGAATAAATGAGCGGCAGCGTGACTTTTCCGTTCAAAACGTCGTTCCCCGGCTCTTTCCCGGTGATGTCCGGATCCCCGACGAAGTCCAACAGGTCGTCGGCGATCTGAAACGCCGTCCCGATCTTCTCGCCGAAAGCCGCGAACCGCTGCCTGTCCCGGTGTGTCCGCTTCTTCAGTATCGGACCCGTCTCACAGGAAACCGCAAACAGAGACGCTGTCTTGTCGGCGATTATTGACAGATACTCTTCCTCGGACAGTGCATAGTTACCGGTCTCCTCAATCTGGCGAAGTTCTCCCACCGAGACCCGCTCAGTGGCCGCCGAGATGGCGTCGATCAGCTCAATCGAGCGCGTGTCCACCATGATGCGAAACGCCTTGGCAAACAGATAGTCGCCCATGAGAACCGAAATGAGATTGGTCCATTTGGCGTTGACCGTCTCTTGTCCCCGGCGCAGCTCGGCTTCGTCCACCACATCATCATGCAGTAACGTGGCGGTATGGATAAGCTCTATCGCCAGCGAGGCATCAACCGAATGTTCGGCGAAATTGTCGGCGGCTCGGGAGGATAAAAACAGGAATGCCGGACGGATCCGTTTCCCTTTGGATTTGAGAAGGTGCCGCGCTATCGACGTGATAAGCGGCGAATCCCCACGGAGATAATCATTGAGTTTCTTGTCGAATGTTTCCAGGTCGGTCTGCACCGGCTTGGTGTATTCGGCCAGATTATTGGCGTCCAGAACGACGTTCACGTTTTTTTCCAGCGTTGCCACAACGGAACGCGAAGATACGTGTCGTTGGATGGTCTGTCAACCGCTTTGGAGAACGTCGTAACTGCTTGGAATACAACACACCAGAAGAGCAGGTCGGTCTATTTCCTATTCTTGGCGTACTTCCAGCTTCTCGACTTCCCTTCGGCCAGCCAGACTACTGTCGTCTTGAGGCGTTCAGCGCGTGTTTCATCACGTTTGGCTTCGGTGACCCACTCCACGTACTCTCGCTTGTGGCTTGGTGGGAATGCCTCGAAAGCCGCCAGGGCACGCTTGTTCTTCCGGATTGCCGCCATAAAGTAGTCAGGCACTTCCACCTTTGCCCTCGGTTTGACGGCCCTGTTGATTCTGATGCCATCTTCGTTCAATTTGACAGCTTCCTTGATGAGTTTGACCATTATCGGCTTTGTGGGCAGGTCTTTGATGTTAGTGATCCGGTCAAGATGCCCCATCGCCGTTCTGTTCGTACGCGTGAGCGCCTTGTCCGGATCGGACATGAGGGATGCTTTCCAGAAGACGAACGCACAATGTTCCTTAAACGCCGCCATGCCGCAGAGCATGCCCCGATGATCGAAATACGGCATCCCCCATTTGATCGTCTCTTCTACGTCCGGGCAGGCCTGGTGCACCAGCTGCCTCAGGTGATTGAGGACCGGTTTGGCAAATGGCCTGGCTTTGGCGATATACGAATCTACTCGTGGGTCCTTTTTGCCCATGTTGAACCTCGCCGGCTGAGAATTTCGAGACTATACTACGTGCTACAACGAGTGTTGTCAACAGATGCGGAATCACAATCAATTGTGGAGTCGTTCAACACCGTTACGTTCGCACAGCAAGCTGTGCGGCACCCGACACCCGGATTCGTAGCGCACCCGAAGGGTGATGAATTCCGTAATGGCTGACTCCCCCGAATCTATGCATACCGCTCCAAATGTCTCTTCCTTCTTGTTACTCACTGACATCCTCTACTTGTATTAACGATGGTGCTGGGAGGTGTGATAATCTCTCCCCGCCAATTCCTGGCGTGACGCGCTGAGCAGAGTTGAAACATGAGCCGCTGCACAAGCATAAGATCACACCTGTATAGGTGTGTTACCGGTTTAAAAACAAGGCCATTTTCTCTATGCCAGAGTTGCAGTGGTGTCGGGGTCCCCGCCCGACAACCGCTTCGACTCGACAGAGCCGTCAGGCCGGGACGCCTGACGGCACGGTGGAATGCAAGAGCCAGCCCTATTCCCACTCAATCGTCGCCGGGGGCTTGGAGGAAATGTCGTACGTCACGCGGTTTACCCCCTTCACCGTGCGGATGATCCGATTCGAAATGTGCGCAAGTATATCGTAGTCAATCCGCGCCCAGTCGGCGGTCATACCGTCAACCGAAGTCACCGCGCGAAGCGCCACCACGTTCTCGTACGTCCGTTCGTCCCCCATCACGCCAACAGCACGCACCGGCAGCAGCACCGCGAACGCCTGCCAGATATCATCGTAGATCATCCGGTTGTGCAGCTCCTCGATGAACACGGCGTCAACCTCACGAAGCAGGTCGCATCGCTCTTTGGTGACATCTCCCAAAATGCGCACCGCCAGCCCTGGTCCTGGGAACGGGTGCCTCCGGATAAACTGCTCCGGCAGACCGAGCGCCCGTCCGATCGCGCGTACTTCATCTTTGAAAAGCTCCCTTAGCGGCTCGATCAGCTTGAGCTTCATGCGCTCCTTGAGCCCACCCACATTATGGTGCGACTTGATCGTGACCGACGGCCCCTTGAACGACACCGACTCGATCACATCCGGATACAATGTCCCCTGCGCCAGGAAATCGATCTCTCCCAGACGCTCGGCTTCGGATTCGAAAACATCGATGAAGCTCGCCCCGATGATCTTGCGTTTCTTCTCGGGATCTTCGACCCCTGCCAGCCGTTCGAGAAAGAGGGCCGAGGCATCCACCGGGTGCAGGTTAATGCCGAGCGTTGTCAGCATGGCGACGACGTCTGTGAATTCATTCTTGCGAAGTAAACCGGTATCAACAAACACCCCCTGCAGCCGTTTGCCGATCGCTTTCGAAAGCAGCACCGAGGCAACAGTGGAGTCCACACCGCCGGATATTCCCAGCACTACTTTACCATCCCCAACCTGTGCCTGTATTCTGGCTACTGTCTCGTCGATAAACGACTCCGCCGTCCAGTCACCGCGGAGGCCGCAGATATCGAAAAGGAAGTTTTGGATGATCTTCTTTCCTTCAATCGTGTGATGCACCTCCGGATGGAACTGGAGACCATATATTTTTCTCTGTTCGTCGGCCACAGCCGCCACATGCAGCGATTCGGTTGAGCCGACCAACCGGAACCCCTTGGGCATGTTTACAATCGAGTCGCCGTGTGACATCCAGACCTGGCTCGTTGGCGTAACATTTCGCAAAAGTGGTGTGGGCTCAACCACGCTGAACGCCGCCCGGCCATATTCCCGCTTATCGCTGCGTACAAGTTCACCACCAAACTGGTCCGCAAGGAGTTGCAGGCCATAGCAAATGCCGAGTATAGGGACGCCTGCGTCGAAGAACGGACGGCTCACACGGGGGGCATCAGGGTCTTTCAATGACGACGGCCCACCCGATAGTATGTACCCTCGCACATTTCGGTTCGCGAACAGAGACAAGTTCGTGTCGAACGGCACGATCTCGCAATAGACATGCGCTTCGCGCACGCGGCGGGCGATCAGCTGGGTGTATTGCGATCCGAAATCGAGGATCAGCACCATTTCATGGGCACGGGCCATCACGATCCCTTCTGTAGTTTGAGCCCGGGTATGATCGTATCATGCAGGAAAGCCTCTTTTGACTCCGGCATCTCCTCGAGATATTGCAGACCACGCGATTCTTTGCGCGTGATCGCCGAGCGGATGATCAACTCCGCGACAGTGGCCAGATTGCGCAGCTCGACCACGTTGTACGTTGCCGGTGTCGCCAGATAATATTGCTCAATTCCGTTCTTGATCCTCTGCACCCGTTCGAGAGCCAGTTGCAGGCGGTCAAGGGTGCGGACTATCCCCACGAAGTCGGACATCACGCGGTTGAGTTCGCGTCGGTCATGCGCGATGAGAATCTTCTCACGCGGGAAACTGAGCGACGAGTGAAACGCCCGTTCTATTGGGACTGACTCGGTGAAGTCGGCCTGCCGGAAATATTCGCACGATTTATCCGCGGCGAAGCGCGCCATCACGACCGCTTCCAAAAGCGAGTTCGAGGCCAGGCGATTGGCGCCATGCATACCGGTCATGGCCACCTCGCCGGCAGTATACAAGCCGCGAAGCGACGTCTCGCCCTGAAGGGTCGACACCACCCCGCCGCAGGCATAGTGAGCCGCCGGTACGACCGGTATCGGCCGCTCGGTGATATCGACGCCGTACCGCAAGCACTCTTGATATATGTTCGGGAACCGTTTGCGGATATGGGCATGGTCCAGATGCGTGAGATCGAGCAGCACGTACTCGTCGCCGCTTCGCTTCAGTTCTTTGTCAATGACACGTGCAACCACATCGCGCGGCGCGAGGTCTTTCAACTCGTGCGCACCATCCATAAGAAACCGCCCGTCGTGCGCCCGAAGCCTGCCCCCTTCCCCGCGCACCACTTCCGAGATCAGGAATGGCTCCCGGCCCGGACTATAGAGAGTGGTAGGATGAAACTGTATGAACTCCAGATTGGCGACGGCCACTCCGGCTCGATAGGCGATCGCCACACCATCACCGGTAGCGATCTTTGGATTGGAGGTATGGAAATACACCTGTCCCAGCCCGCCGGTGGCCAGCATGGTGACCGGGGCATAGAATCCCTCAAAACTGCGTTCTGCTTCGGAAAACACATACGCCCCGCCGCAGCAGTCGACGCCGCCCGAGCGATACGTGATGAGATCCAGCACGATATGATCGCGGAATATCGCGATCTGGTCCGGTTTGGAGCGGCAAGCCGTCAGCAGCGCCCGCTCGATCTCACGTCCGGTGAGGTCCGAGGCGTGTGCCACGCGGGGGGCGGAATGTCCCCCTTCTCTGCCGAGGTCAAACCCGGCGTCCGTCATCGTGAACTGCACGCCGTAATGCATCAGTTCCTCAATGGCCGATGGTCCCGCCTCGACGATCGCCTCCACCACCTCCCGTTTGCACAGGCCGCATCCGACCTGCAATGTATCGGCGATATGCGCATCGAACGAGTCGGTGTTGGACAACACGGCGGCGATCCCGCCCTGCGCACGGTTCGTGTTGCTGGCGGTTTCCGCCTTCTTGGTCACCACGGCGATGCGCGCTTTGGGTGCACGCGCATTCGCCTGCAGGGCATAGAACAACCCCGCTATGCCGCTGCCGATAACGAGGAAATCATAACGACGGTCCATCAGTCACCTGTCGACATACGACCGAGTTGTGTTGCAATGAACGCGATGAATTGTTCGGCCTCCGGCTCAAGTTTCACAGTCTGTGCAACATAATAGATTTCCCGCCCGAAATCAAAGCTGCTCACTTTCGTCCAATCCTTGGCCGTCGTGAGCAGGAAGTCCGGACGCTGTTGTTCGGCCAGTCGACGGATCTTCTGCAGGAGCGTCTGGTCGTAACGCTGATGGTCCCCCAGTTCCAGGCCGTGAACCACTCGCGCAGAATGTTTCTCGACCTCCTTTCGCAGCGCCGGGAAATTCCCCACCCCGGCAAACAGCATGACCGATTTGTCACGCATATAGGATACTGGAAAACGCCGCCAGTTGCCCACCAGTTCCGACAGACCAAACTCGGCGCGGTAACGCGGGGCGGTCGAGTTTACTCGCTTCAATCGCGCCGTCAGTTCCGGCAAGTCGGCGCCAAGACTCGCTCGCGAAAGCACAATCACGTCGGCGCGTTTCAACCCGGACAGTGGTTCTCGCTGGATGCCCAGCGGAAACAGGTGGTACAGACGTAGCGGTACTGAGGCATCAATCACCACAACATCCAGGTCGCGTGCTAATCGCGCATGCTGGAATCCGTCATCGACAATGATCAGATCAACCTTCCCACTTGCGGCGAGATGTTTTGACGCCTCCGCTTTCGACCGATCAACGGCGATAACAACTTCAGGGAGCATCTGCGCGAGCAGTTTCACCTCGTCGCCGATCTCATCAGCGGACAGCCCCACCAGTTGTTTCCCGTAGCCGCATACCGTTTGCTTCCCCCTTCGGCCATAGCCCGACGCTGCGATCCCGACGCGCCAGCCTCTTTCCGACAATTGCCGAGCAATGAACGCGACCAGCGGTGTCTTGCCAGTCCCGCCAACAGAGATATTGCCAACCGAAAGGACAGGAACTGACACCTTGACAGTCACGTGGCTCAATGACCGCCTTGCGAGGTGGAGCAAGTAATAGGCAAGTGACACCGCCCAGAGGAGTGGTCGCAGTAGGGTCCACGGCGTGAATCCCTCACATCGCAGGACCTTCTTCCATATCCGTTCAAGCATGGCCGAGCCGTTTCAGAATGTAGTCTCCGGCGATGGCAGTGGCCGACCGCTCCGCATCGGAATCCTGCTTCCGGCGGAATCTCCGCTTCCCCTCGATTATCTCGCGCACGAAGGCACAAAGCATGTCGCCATCCCGCACCTCGGCGCCATATTCCCCCCTGCAAATATAATCAGCCGATTCTCGAACATTGCCGGTTGATGGTCCAAACAGCACCGGGGTGCCAGACCACACCGGTTCGAGCAAATTGTGTCCCCCCAGCGGCTGGAGTGTGCCACCGACGAATGCAAGATCGGCGGCCGAGTAGATTTCTGCCAGAAGCCCCATCCTGTCAATAATAATCACTGCCGTATTGGTCAGCAAAGTATTGCCCGGTTGCTCGCAGTGCTCACTATGGAGAATTGGCCGCAGTCCTGTTGACTGGACCAGTGCGCAGACCTCGGAAACACGATTCACATGACGCGGCGCCAGACAGAGTCGCAGTTGGGGGAAAGCCGGAATGAGTCGCACGAAGCAGTCGAGCAAAATCTCCTCCTCACCCGGACGCGTGGAGCCCGCTGCCAACAGGAACATCTCAGATGTTATGCCCAGATCACTGCGGATCTGCTGTCGCCGTGCTTCAGATCGCTCCGAGACCGGCGCGTCGAATTTCATGTCACCGGCAACGACAACTCGATCCTGCCCCACTCCAAAATGAGAGAAACGCGAGAGATCATCTTTCGTCTTCAGAAAGAATCGCTCGTAACCGGAAAGAATCCTGCGCATCGAGCCGCGAATCAGTCGGTACTTACCGAACGACTTTACGGTCATCCGCCCATTCACTTGAACGATCGGCACACCGCGCCTGGCTGCCTCAACCGCCAGGTTCGGCCATATTTCAGTCTCGGCGATGACAATCAGTTTTGGGTGAAGCGCGTCCAGCGTCCGGCCTACCACCCGGGGAACATCGAGTGGGAAAAACGACACGCCAATGCCCGGATCGACCACCTGCGAGGCAATCTGGTAGCCCGCAGGCGTCATTACTGTCACGTGTGCCGATAGAGACGGGTCCCGACGTTTCAAATAGTCGAGCAAATAACTGATCACGCGCACTTCGCCGGCAGACGCCGCATGTAGCCAAAGTGTGGCCGGTTGTCTGAGATTAGCCTGCGCCAGACGTCCCCGCCACATGTTGGAGCCGCCGGCCGATTTGACGGCCGCATAGGGGTAGATTACGAGATAGATAAGATAGGTGATCAAGCGATACAAAAGAATCATAGAAACCCGTTCACCAGGCGGGCCGCTCGCTCCGAGGCGCCAACGCCGCCAAGCAGGCCCGGAATCTGGTTCAGACGGCGGCAGACCCGCTCCGTCAATGCCGCATCACGGTGGAATCGTTCCAGCTCGGCGAACATCGATCGCTCGTTGGCGTCATTCTGAATCAGTTCCGGCACCACCTTCTCGCCCAACACCAAGTTGACCAACCCGATCTTGTCGATAGTGACCAGACGACGCGCGATCTGATATGTCAGAAACCCGGTCTTGTACACCACCACCATCGGCCGACCGATTATTGCGGTCTCGAGTGTGGCCGTTCCCGAGGCCGTCAGCGCAAGATCGCTTTCATACAGAACGCTCCTGGTGTCGTCGTAGCGTACGGCGATCCCCGCATCCCCAAACGGCCGCCAGTGACCCTCGTAATCATATCCGTTGCGAAGCGCCGCGACCACCGCCGTCGAGCCATACTTCCGGTTGAACATCTGCGCGGCGGCGAGCATCGAGGGAAGCATCCGGGCGATCTCCTGCGGTCTTGAGCCCGGCAGAAGCGCGATCTGACCGCTCTTGGGCGGCGCTGAACCGATGTACTCGCTGGGGATATCTTCGAGCAGATAATGACCGACAAACTCGGCCCGCACGCCGCTTCCCCCATAGAACTGCTTTTCGAACGGAAGAATCACGATCATCAGATCGATCAGTTCCCGTATCTCGGCTATCCTCCCTTTTCCCCAGGCCCAGAGCTGCGGCGAAATATAGTACACGATTGGTATCCCCAAATGTTTGATTCGCCGAGCCAGCCGCAGATTGAATCCCGGGTAGTCGGCCACGAGAATGCACGATGGTTTCCTGCGCGTAATCTCCTCGACACATCGATTCATGAGATCGCGGAAGAACCAGAATCGTTTCGCCACCTCCCAGAAACCGAGAACGGCCAGGTCCGCACTATTAGCAAGTTGCTGCTGACCGGCTTGCATAAGCGCTGGCCCGCCCAGCCCGAACAGTTCCAGCGCGGGGTGAATTTCCCGAAGGGCTCGCACCAAGCGGCCGGTGGCGTTGTCGCCGGATGGGTCACCGGCAGATACAAAGAGAAGCGGCCTCGCCATCTACGCCGTTTCTGTCGTCATGCGGGCAATCGAGGCCAGACCGATCCGCTCGACCTCCAGCGCCACGCGCAGCGCTTCCGTTGCCTCTTCGAGCGTGACGGCTACCGGTGTCCGATGAATCACTGCCTCCAGAAACGACGCCAGTTCCGCACCCAGCATATCCTGGCCGTCATCAGCTTTCTTGAGATACACAATATCACGCCCGGATTTTCCCAGCGGCACGCGCATGCCGGCGCTGTTATCGCCTGGCGCAGCCATGCGATAGACATCAGCCTGCTTCTCAGCGAGGTCAAGCGAGTAGTAGCCGGACTTCTGGAAAATCCGCAGCTTGCGCATGGCTCGAAGTGAAATTCGTGATGCCGTCAGATTTGCGGCGGCCCCATTGGCAAAGGTGAGTCTGGCGTTGGCAATGTCGGCCTGGTCGGACACGACTGCCACCGCCGATGCCTGAATATCGACCATCGGCGACTTGATGAATTTCAGCACCAGATCGATATCGTGAATCATCAGGTCGAGCACGACCGCCACATCGGTGCCGCGTGGATCGAACGCTGCCAACCGATGCGCTTCAATGAACGATGGCCGGATATCGTATGCATCGAGCGCCCGCACCGCTGGGTTAAACCGCTCGATCTGGCCGACCGTTACCACTACGCCTTTCGCTTTCGCCCGTTCGCGCAGCTTGACCGCCTCAGTCAGCTGTGCTGCAATCGGTTTCTCGATAAGGCAGTGAATCCCCCTCTCAATCAAAAACGATGCCACTTCAAAGTGGGCTGTTGTGGGAACTACGATAGTAGCGGCATCGACCGCGCCAGCCAGTTCATCCAGCGATGAAAACGGCTTTACGTGAAATTCCGCAGTATGTTTGGCCGCCTTCTCGCCGTCTATATCGTACACACCGATCACCTGTGAGAGCGGCAACTGCGCCAGCCAGCGCAGATGGTGTCTCCCCAAGCCGCCGACACCCACAACGGCGGTTTTCAGTTTTCTCGTTTCTGTCACAGTTTATGCCTCTCGATTCGTTTTCTCCTATGTAGAAACCTGCTCTCGGTGCGAAACACGAGCCGTTGCGGCGCTGTGCGCCGATACCAGTCGGCCCTATGCATCATTCCCCACCGGAACCCGGAATATCGTCAGCATCGCGACCAGAGGAACTACACACAAAAGCCCCACCATGATCCAGAACAGTGCCGCCGGAACGCTGCTTCTGCCCGCGGTACCGGCGCTTGCAATAGTCTCGAATATGAGAATAAACAGTCCGTTGAGCAAGATACCGAGGGTGAGTGCAAAGACAGTCAGACGATCCACGAATCGGCTCTTCCGCTCCGGCGTCGACAGCCAGTACTCTTTATTGGGGACATTCACAAGTGTTGGCTTGATCCGCCCCAGCCACGGCACAATCATCACGATGACATTCATCGTGATAATCACCATGCTCCAGAGCACAAAGAAGTTCCTCTTCGGCGTAAAGTCCCGCGGCTCGCCGGAAGATTCGAATGAACAGGGCATCGGGTCCGGGAGTTTTGGATATGCCTCGATTCCCTGCCACAAAAGGATGGCCAGCGTGAACAACCAGAGTATCAGCAGTGTCTTTTTCATATCGTCGCGTGGCCGCGACCGAACGGCCGATAGGCCTATTTCACGATGCCGCGATTGGAGCGGCCCAGAAAACCGAGCACTTGCTCGATCTCCGGACCAATCTGGATCTCCCCGCGGATTCGCGCCACCGCCTGCGAGGTGTTCAGACCGGAGAAAAACAGGATCTTGAACGCCTGCTCCAGCTGCTCAATCGTGGCTGCAGCAAAACCCCGTCGACGAAGCCCGATCGAGTTTATCCCGATCACCTTCAGCGGATACCCCGCCACCAGTGCGTACGGGCAGATATCCTGCTGCACGCGAAACCCACCACCGACCATGCAGTGCGCGCCGATCTTGACAAACTGGTGCACCGGCAGCACGCCCCCCAGAATGGCGTATTCATCGACTTCCACATGTCCCGCCAGATTCACCGAATTGGCCATGATGACATTGTTGCCGATAATGCAGTCGTGCGCCACGTGCGCGTACGCCATAATGAAACAATTAGTCCCGAGTGTCGTCTCGCCGCGCGCCTTGGTGCCGCGATTGATCGTCACATATTCCCGCACCACTGTATCGTCACCGATCACGGCGCTCGTTTTCTCGCCGCCGAACTTGAGATCCTGCGGCTGTGTGCCGATCACCGCACCGTGCGACACCCGCACGTTATTGCCGAGAACCGCGCCGTCGGCCAGGAGCACATTCGATGCCACCGCGCATCCTGAACCGATCACCACGTTGTCTTCCACGATCGTATACGGCCCGATCGTGACATTATCGGCTACCTGCGCTTTGGGAGAGACTATCGCAGTTGAATGGATATTACTCATCGGTCGATCACCATGGCCATGAAATCGGCGCTTGCCACAAGGTTGTCATCCACGAACGCCTGTCCGCTCATCTTGCACGTGTTTCGGCGGAACGCCTGCATTTCCAGTTCGAAACGCAACTGGTCCCCCGGAAGAACCGGCTTGCGGAATTTGGCGTTGTCAATCGAAAGAAAATAAACCAGCTTCGTTTCCGGCTGCTCGATCGCGTTTAACAAGAGCACCCCGCCGGCCTGGGCCATTGCCTCCAGTATCAACACCCCCGGCATGATCGGATGCCCGGGAAAATGCCCCTGGAAAAACGGCTCGTTGATAGTCACGTTTTTGATAGCCGTCAGGTTCTTGTCCGGCACCAGGTCGATGATCCGATCCACCAGCAAAAACGGATACCGGTGCGGCATGATTTTCATGATGGCGTTGATATCGAGAAACGTCCCGGTTCCATTGGCGCGGTACCGCCCGGCGATCTTCTTCTTCTTGTACAACTCGCGCATTTTTCTCGCGAGCGCCACGTTCGCCTTGTGACCGGAACGCCCCGCCAGCACGTGCCCCTTAAACGGCACACCTATGAGAAACAAATCCCCCAGCAGGTCGAGCGTCTTGTGCCGCACCGGCTCATTATAGAACCGCAGCGGAATATCGTTGATGATACCGGTCTTGCCGACAAAGGCATGTTCTTTGAGATTCAATGCGCGGCGAATGCGGTCTACCTCAATCTGCCCAAGGTCAGAATCGTAGATGACCACGGCGTTGTCCAGCCCGCCACCTTTTATGAGTCCATGCGACTTGAGCATCTCTACCTCGGACAAGAAGCAGAACGTCCGAGCCGGAGCGAACTCATCGACAAATTCTTTCTCGAGGTCTACGAGTGTCGTGTACTGTGTCCCCAGCGCCGGATTCTGGTAATCGATCATAAACGTGATGCGCAGGTCGTTTGATGGCGTCACCACCAGATCGACCCGTCGGTCCGGTTCGCTGTACGACATGGGAGTATCGATCTCGAGATACTGTTTGTCGGCGTCCTGGTCGGCTATACCGGCTTCCAGAAGCTTGTCAACATACGGCTTGGCGGAGCCATCCCCAACCGGCGGCTCGTTACCGTCGAGTTCGACAATCATATTGTCGAGTTGCAGGCCGGCAAATGCCGCCAGCACATGCTCGACCGTGTAGACCTTCGCTTCCCCCTGCTGCAATGTGGTGCCGCGGGAGATGTCGACCACGTGATCGATATCAGCGATGACCGAGGGCTTGCCGGGAAGGTCCGCGCGGACAAATAAGATTCCGTGATCCGGGGGGGCCGGCTTGAATATCATGGTGCAGTTGGTGCCGGTGTGAAGACCGATGCCGGTCAGTGAGATTTCGCGCTGGATAGTTCGTTGCTTCTCGTACATACTTCTGCTATAAGGCTACAGTCGGACACCCGGAAGTCCAACTCCTGCAATCATCTAAGCAATTGTTTCCAAACAAGATGGCGGGAGTATACGAAGAACGCCGGGGTGACTCAAGCGGTTTTTTGGGTTGCCGGTAGGTCGGGTTCCGAAGCGAGTCACGCGCTTGACGTGACGAATGGAGAAACCCGACGTCATGGTGACTCTTGCAAGATGCTGATGCTTGGGTGACGAGTCATTGCGAGACGGCGCGTTGCGCGGCGGCGAAGCAATCTCGAATTCCCCTCTTCGCCGCAAAACGAGATTGCTTCGGCGAAACGCCTCGCAATGACTTGTCTTAGGGGTACCACACCGTTTGCCTGGGTGCCCCACAGCTTGCTGTGGGATTGTGACGTTTGAAATGTGTTCTTCGGATAATGAAATACCGAATCGCACAGCAAGCCTTCGACTTCGCTCAGGCCGACGGCTGTGCGTCACCCATCGACAGGACTGCCTTGCTGCCGCCTACACCTCCTTCAGCGCTTTCACTTGTCGCAGCCTGCGGAACAACTGGATGTACTCCTTCACCATCACCTCTTCCGCCTCGGACAGCCCCTCCATCATTGGAATCCCGATCCGGATCACCGCCCGCACCATATCCGCGGTCGTTCGATCATACTTCTTCGCCAACGCTTTCAGCCGCGCCTTGAGTTCGTATGAGACGGCGATATTGAGGCAATGCTCGCCGCGAATCTTGGCATTTTGCTCTTGCTGATCATTCATGCTCTTTCTCCTTGTCTTGTGGTCATATTGCTCTGTTCGTGGTTCGACTGCGCTCACCAGGGCGCAACCGGACTAACCTCAAACCACGAGGTTGTTCTCCCTCTCCCCTCAGAGGGGAGAGGGTCGGGGTGAGGGGTTCCGAGTGGTGCGGGAGTCATCTCCCTACACAAACCCACCCGCGAGCGGGTGGGCCACCCAGCGTGTAAACCATTTTCCCGGTCTATTCTGTAAGCCATGTTACCGATTTGTACCGTTTCCCCCTCTCCCCGCTCAGGGGAGAGGGTTGGGGTGAGGGGTCGCTCAGTGATACTTCTCGTGCCCGATCAATTGCTGCGGCGTCTTAATCCGCAGTCCGAAGCGATCGCGAATGGCGCGAATCACCGGCTTCCAGGTGTCGCACGGGCCGCGCGACTCTATCAACTCGTCGATTTCCTTCCGACGACCGGATGAACAGATCAAGCAGCTTCGACCGGTTTCAACCCGCCGCAGCCCGAACTCGTCTTCAACGAATCTTGCCAGTTTTGTTCTGAGCTTTCGGATCGCGCGATGGTGCAGCGCTTCGAGTTTGTGGACCGGCCGTCCGGTTAATTCAGACATCTCACGGTACGTGATCCCCTCAAAATGGAACTTGTAGATGAATTCTGACTCATCCTCAGTAAGAGTGGTCAGCGCCTGCCGCACCGCCAGGGTGATTCTCGCCGTCCTGGCACTTTCACTGTCTGCCGTGCCGGTGAACGCCAGCCTTTCGGACAGTATCTCAAGGGAGAGAACCTCTGGCGCTTGCGGGGCGTGGGACGCCGTCTCCACCCGCCAATTCTGATAGACGATTCGCCTTTTCGTAACCACCAATCCATCCCCTTCGCAGGTATTAAGGAGTCCGGGAAACCGGGTCGAGTTTCTTTCTTAGGCAAGCTATCGAGTGAAGACCTTGTCGCGCTACCACATGGGGGTCATGTGATTCTGGCAGGGATATGATCTGGGCGTCTCACGTGAATCACTTCAAATTTGTGGGGTGCAAAAGGGTACGACTTTTGCCCATCGCCAGTGTATGAATTGGCGTATATTCGGCGGACGCTTGATGAGAGAGAAAAATGGCCGATGATAGTAAGATGCAGACGTTCATAGCAGGTTTGGACCGATAGCCATGGAGCAGTCCCGTTACGAGCGTGAGACCGTCTACCCGTTGCCGGGGACGGCAAGCTACCCGACGACGCCATACGAGTTGTTCAAGTTCGAATCCGGCAACGAGCAGTTCCGCGTCTCGCGGTTGACTTACGCCTCGCTGGTGTTCTTGCTGCTGCTCTATCCGGGCGTCTCGTTCCTCGGCGCGGGTGGGGATCCCAGGGAGTTACTTCGTAACCTGACTCCTGGCGTGCTGATGGTTCTTCTGGTCACGACTGTGGTATTCCAATGGGTCATCTTCCTGCTCAACTATGTTTCGATATTTCGCGAGGGGACCGGCCTTACCGGAATTGGCCTCGGCAGGCTTCGACTAGTTGACCTGCTGTGGGCGGTGGCATTTTTATTGGCTGCCAACCTCATTCTATCCGGCCTTGCCTGGGGGCTGGGTCAGGTCGGTCTGCCGATGCCCGGCGAGGTGGGCATGCTGATCCCAAAGGACGCTGCAGGGAAAGTTGTCTGGGTGGTGGTAGCCCTCACGGCTGGGTTCTGTGAAGAAGTGGCCTTTCGTGGGTACCTGATGACACGGCTTCGCCTGCTGGGGCGTTTCAAGAACTGGCTCGTCCCGACCATCCTGTCGGCGGTTGCCTTTGGCGCTTGCCACGCATACCAGGGAATTCCCGGCTTCATTGTCATCACGGTCTATGGTGTCATGTTCTCACTACTGTTCATTCATACCGGGCGGCTGTGGCCTTGTATTATCGCACATTTCCTCCAGGATTTTGGCGCCCTTTTCTTCCCGCACTGATACCGTCTTCTGCAATGTAATGCACAGCAAGAACTTACGGAGCAGCATCAGCCGCCATCAGAAAAGTCGGTGCGACATCTCCAAAATGCCCAAATCTTCCCCCCGAACAGGCCGCAGGCCGGTCGCATAACCTTTTGTTTTGCTTGACGTTGTGCAGGGAATATACGAAACAACCCACGTCGGAGATTCGTAAACGAGATTGATGAAGACTGCCCTGTGGGATTGTATCAATGGTACCAGATGAACTCCACGGGAAGAACGCTTGACGAAAGGTATATTAGATTTGAGAATGGATTCTGCGTGTTGTGAACATCCATGGGACTGGCAGCAATAGCATTGGTCAAAGGGTTGCGTACAGTGAGAAGTAGTAGAACCAGAACTGAATCCGAACGTGCAGGGTTCATCGCACTTGTTGTCACAGTTCTTCTGGCCAACCTCGCTGCTGCTCAGACCGCCCTCCCCCCGAATATCGAAAACTCCAAGCCGCAAAATAAGAAGGCCATCGTACTAAGCCGCGAATCGAGAGAGTTGGCCGAGGAATACGCCGACCTGCTGGAGGAACTCCGGGACCTGACCGCCGACTACCAGGAATATCTGGAAGAGTACAACGACAAGATCCTCAGGCAGTACCAGGATCAGCTCAGTGCTCTCGCCGGCCGAATCGACAACGGCACCTATGCGTCCGAGCCCGAACAGCTATCCGCCGACCTTTTGAAGAGCGAGACCGAACTTCAAAAGCTCGAGACTGAGATTCAGGAATCGAAGACAGTGTATCCGGTGAAGCTGTTTTACCTGGTGCGGGGTCTTCGCCGTGAGATGAGTTCCACACGCCGGCTGTTGCTGGATGAAATGGAACAGAAGCTGGTTTCGCATAACGTCCAGCTTGCGGCGATAGAAGAGTATGTCAGAAGTGTGCTGGAAGGGATACAAGTCAGGTGGGAGACCGCACCCGATGGCAGCACTATTTACTACGTGCAATCGGACCCTTCCGCGCCGAGGCCCCGTGTGTACGCCAAAGTTGTCCTGACCGAGGACAGCACCAAAGCGCCGGAGCATCCAGAAGTCGGCTTTGCCGTCCCAGAGCCTCCCACACCCCCGGATGTAGATTACGCGCCGGTCGGCACGCCGCTCGCACCCGGCGAGGTTGGACAGTCGAAACTGCTGACGGCCAATGTGACGGTCGATTCGGATCGACTCCCCATCGCTATCTTCAGCCGGATGGGAGATGTCGAGGTCCAGGGCTCCGAAGGTCAGCAGATCGCCGCCGAGCTGTCGATCGAGGTCTCCGGCGAATCCAGGACGGTGGAAAAGAAGTTCCTGGCGGGCACCCGGCTTGAAGTCACTTCCAGCGACAAAGGGTACGACATTCGGGCGACTATCCCGAGCGACAGATCCCGCTCTCTGCGCGTTCTCAACTCACGCCTCGTCGTCTCCGTACCCGCGCGCAACTATGTCGTCTGTGAAAACAGCTACGGCAACGTTACCATTACCGAGCTCCAGAACGGTGTGCGTGTCAAGGGCAGCTATTCGTCCCTCGACATTTCGGAGATCAAGGGGGGCGTGACGGCCGCGACCACCATGGGGGCCGCGTCGATATACGAGGCCTCCGGGCCGATTTCAATAAAGACCGCCTACGCTCCAGTGACCGTGGCCACCATACGCGGAGACGTCACGATCGAGAACGCCTATGGAACAGTGGTGGTTTCCGATTGTCGCGGCAAGGCCACCATCACCAATTCGGGCCAGGTCAGCATTTCTGATCACGTCGGGGATGTAAAAATCACCAACACGCTCGGCCCGGTCGAGATCGCCGACATCTCCGGCAACGTGCGCGCCTCGAACGCCTTCCAGCCGGTGAGCATTCATAATGTCGATGGGTCCGTAACGGTGGAGAACAGCAACTCGGCCATTCAACTATCGGAGATCGGCGGCATGCTTTCGGCCAGCAACAAGTTTGGCCAGATCATGGCCGAAGACCTGCGAGGTCCGGTCAATCTGGTCAATCAGAACGGCAATGTTATCGTGGCGCTTGACCGGGCTCTCGGCGGCACTTCGTCGATACGCACGACTTTCGGCAACATCAACGTCAGCGTACCGTCGACGGCCGACCTGTTCGTCGACGCCCGCACGGTGTTTGGTGATATCCGGAGTTTTATGCCGCTCAAGGTGATTGGCCAGGGAACATCCAAGGCGGCGGTTCTGACAATTGGCAAGGGGGGGGATTCTCTACTGCTGGTGGGCTCCAACAGCTCGATCGTCATCGACGAAAAGCGCTGAGCGTTCGCTCTTCTATGTCCCAACCGTCTCGGGCTGTCGTCCAGAAGGCGATGAAACAGTTTCCTGCAGCTTGGTCAGTTGTTTCTTCAGGCGGTTTTCCAGATCGATAATGTGCGTCTCGGCATGATAGACGGTGGTTTCAAAACTGGCCAGATTCTGAAGCTCTTCCATCACCGCGCTGATCGTATTCACGCCGCCGGTTATCACGTGCATCGCCATCGCCAGTGAGCCGTCGACATCCCGCACCTGCCCGCTTTTGATAGCATACTCGACGAGCTGGGCGCGACCGAGAATGGTGGCCGTCGCGTTGTTCATATAATGGTTGATCGTCGCCGTGATGGTCTTGACCGATTCCAGCGCCAGTTTCTTCATCTGGTCCTTGGCGATCTGCTGCTGCATGCGTCGGTTTTCGCACAGCAGATTCTCGACCGTCATGTACTGCTGGAACAACAGTCGATTTGCCTCAGCGAGCAGGTCATCGACTGTCCCGACTTCCATTTCCAAATACCGTGCTTCCTCGACCGTCCGCGAGAACAACTGCTGCTCGATCTGGGTGAGTTGTTCCTGAGTAAGACAGAGGTTGTCTCGCAGCGTTTGCCGCGACGTGATGGTCTCTACGGGATCTTTGCAGATTCTCTCCACGATGGCGAACCGCGAGATCTGGTTCCCCAGCGACACGATCTGGTCCAAGGCGTGTTCCTGTCCCTGTTCGTGCGGTGGAAACAGCGCATGATGGTGCCCTACTGCTTCGCAGACAGGCTGTGGTATTCGCCACTGCTCCAGAAGAAATTGCGCCACGCGCGCGTGATTGGTCCCGAACTGCTCATCCTCCCACTCGGAAAGTGAACCCTCTTTCTGCGCCCGCTTCCAGACCTCTCGATATTTGTCCGCAAATGCGCTTTCAAGGATCAAAATACCGAGGTCATGCAGCAGGCCGGCAACGAAAGCTTCTTCAGGATGGGGGTATTTCGAGGTCTCGGCTATCAGCCGCGCCGCGATGGCCACTTCGAGCGAGTGGCGCCAGAAGCGGATCCGATCGATCGATGTTTTCCATTGGTCGCTGATCTTGTATACCGAGGTCGACAGGGCGAGCGCCGTGACGGTGCGGGTCCCGAGTGTCACCACTGCCTGTGTCATGGTCCCCACAACCCGGCCAACGCCGTAGAACGGAGAGTTGACGATTCGAAGCACCTTGGCGGTCAGTGCCGGGTCCTTCATCAGGACATTGGCCAGCTCCTTGGCTGAGGCTTTCTCGTCGCGGGCCACCCGGAGCACTTCCGAAAGCGTCTGTGGCAGCGACAACAGGTCCTTGTGCTCGGCGAGGATCTTGGTGATAACGTCGTTTTTCATAGTCGAGCCCAGTCATCCAATATATCGGACGAATGTCGACTTCTTTGAGCGGCGAAACGGTGGGAGTCAGGGTGTATTATTGGCCGAGCCGGGCCATGAGACGATTGACGCGACGGTCAAGCTGATCGAGGTGATGTTTCCCATATGGGCACGCCCGTTGTGCGGCCCGTGCGTAGTGGAGCGCCTGCGTAAGGTCGGGCCGAACGTGCTCGAAATACTTGGCAAGTTCAAGGTTCGCCCAGTATGCTTCGCGACCCTCACGAACCGCAAGTCGCTCCCAGATATCGACCGCTTCCGGCCAACAGCCACTCCGCTTGAATGCATGTGAATGATACAACTGAATATCGGTCGGTAACCCGTCATTGGAGGATACTTCGAGCTTCATGCCGATCTCGATAACCTTGTCCAGCCGGCGACGCCGACCGTAGACACGGGCAAGCGAGTGCATATCGTCGACCTCAACCAGACGCTCCCCTTCGCTTTGAAACACATCATCGAGCAAGTGAGCCAGGAAGTACAGACTGACGATATCAAGGCGATTGTGCTCGAGTACTTTGGGCAGTAACGCCAACGACTCCTCGGCCAGCCATGAAAAATAAACCGATGGGATCAGATAGCCGGGAATATCGTCGGGGCGATAGAAATCGAAAATCTCCCGCTCGATATTCACCAGCGAACAATCCCGCAATCGACGTTTGAACAATCGCCGCGTGCCGTGCAGGAGATCGAGATGGCGGAGCTGCGGAACTGTCCGCGCAACTCTATTGATGACAACCCGGTCGTTCAATAGCGGCAGGTCAAACGCCGCCCCGTTGTAACTGACCAGGGTCTTGTCGGGAGCAAACTCGTTCATGAGAACTTCGAGCATGCCGGCTTCATCGGGGTAATCAGGGATCAGGTACTGTCGTATTTCAAACCCCTCGGGCGTCGATGAACCGAAACCGACCAGAAACGGTACTGCCCCGGTTCCGCCCAAGCCGGTCGTCTCGGTGTCAACAAAGAGCATGGTGCCGGAGTCGACCATCCCCTCGGTTTCATCGGCGCTGAACGATGACATCGCCATGAGGGGAGCACCGGCAAGATCGCCGAGCGTCACTCGCCCATGACAGTAATGATCGGGATAGGTTGTTTTGACGGAGCAGAACGTCCCGGCTCCGGTTGATACCAACTCGGCACCGAGACTTTCGGCCAGCTTTTCATAGCGCGATGACACCGATGGTTTCCGCGCTGGTATCGGGGAGGTCACAAGGTGACGCTTGAGGGCATCCAGTCGGGAGCCGAGTTCACGGTCGGCCATGGGAACGATTCGCGATGGCAGATTCGATTTTCAGTCGGACAAGCCGGTCAGATTCGAGCATGAAGTACGTTTCCTGATAACCGCAGCGGTCCGATGGGTCCGCCTGGAGTAATCCCAGTGCGGCGTGGGCGCGTCGGCTGGGATCCTTTGCTTGTGTCTGGTACAACAGCGCCTCCTGGGCAGGTTCGGTGCCGAGCTTACCGAGCAGTTCGCAGCCGAGATTACCGGCCTGTGGATTCGGGGATTCCAACGAATCCACGACCGCCTGCACTACAGTAGCGGTATCGAGGGAGCACAGGGCGGCAGCGGCCGAAAGGCGCGCTCCGTAGAAATCATCACCCAGCATATGAACCAACATATGTATCGCACCGTTCATGCGCAATTGCCCACAGGCAACCGCAGCGGACTTGCGGACCAGCCCGATCGAGTCCGAAAGCCTCTGCACGACCACATCCTCTGCACGACTGTCTTTTATTTTCCCAAGCGCACCCAGAGCCTGTTCGCGGACCTGCCACCGCTTATGGGCGGTGATATCGTTAAGAGCCGGCACCGCGGCGGAGTCGAGGACCTCCCCCAGCCCCATACAGGCCCGTTCGACCGCCAGACCATCCGCCTGTTTCAGCGCCGTCACCAGGAAAGGCGTGGCGGGCTTCCCCATTTTCTTGACTATCTGCATGAGCGTCACACGATCACGAGCCGATTTCGTATTCAGCTTAGCCACCAGCACTGGCATTGCCTCAGCACCCATGGCGGCCAGGGAGTCGATTGCGGGCTGCACCATTTCGCGGAATTTGACCTCGCCCGATGACGCGATCAAAAACAGCGAGTCCACCCGGTTCTGGGGTGGCCGTTGCGCCGCCGCGGGCAGCGAAAGCACTACATGAAATATCACCACAAGAGAGGCGGCACCAATCACTTTCTTCATCGCCTATGGCCTCGTCGCCAATGTATCCTTTGGCGTCTCTTCGATATCCATGCCGCCCCCCCATTTCGATGCTGTTTTCCAGAAGGCGTTGTTCCGACCATGTCCGTTGTACTGGTCGGCGCCGCCGAGATCAATGAGGAGGCCGATCGAGCCGAAGTCGCGGCGGCTATCACCAAATCCCTGGGTATTGACGGTGTCTTTGACGAGATACCGGTCCTCCCCCTCATTGTCTATCTGGATTCCCACGCCATTGGCCGAACCGGCTCCTTGCGACAAGTCGTACGCCGTATAGGTGTCGTTACCGTGACGGTCGAGAATCAGCCCGCAGGAATAATCGTGCCCGCAGCCATGCATCAGCCGTTTGCCGAAATAGACGTCGTTCCCGTAATCATCGATCAGCGCGCCAAGCGTCATGTGCGTGGCCGCACCCTGTGCGTATTGGAACGATTGATAACTGTCATTGCCCGATGAGTCGTACAGGATGCCCAGCGACCACCAGTAGCTGGCTCCCTGGGCAAAGATATCCGAGTAATAGGTGTCGGACCCCTTCAAATCGACAATCGCGCCGATCCCGCCGGAGAGTGTGGGGCGAATTCCGTAGCCGAATCCCTGCGACAGCGACAGGTAATGATCGCGGAATCTGAGATTATCTTTGTATTTGCCGCCGGCGTAGTAAGAATCGGACCCATCCAGCTCATAGATCGCACCCAGCCCCTGTACGAAACCGAACCCCTGCGAATACACTGCGGCGTTATAGATGTCCCGGCCGGACTCATCAATAAGCAGACCCAACCCGAATGTCCCGGCCCCCTGCACGTGCGTATCGCCGTCGTACCGATCATTGCCGCCGGCATCATACAGAAGTCCAAACCCATAATAGCCGGACCCGAGACCGAACGACCTGGCGCTGTACTGGTCGTCACCGCCGAAATCAAGCAACAGCCCGACCGAGAAACAACCGGAGCCAAGCGTGTAATCGGTCTTCGCGATATAGCGGTCGTTACCGCTCAGATCCACGATGATAACACCGTGCGGATGGGCCGGATCGTAGGTGAGTTCGTAGCTGTCGTTACCACCAAGATCGAGAATGAACTGAAAATCCCCTTTGTAGATATCATCACCCGCCCCTCCTACGGCCCAACCCTTTTGCTTGCCCAGATACAGGTCGGTCTTGACTTCAGTTGGAATGAAGCCGCTCGGCTTCACCATCCGCTCAGCCGCCCCTTTGGAGCTGTCGAGATATGAACGAAGCTCGGTCAACTGAAGTAAAAGCTCACGCAGGCAGTCGATACCGGCGGCCACGATCGGATCCTTGTCGATACGGGGACCGAACACCGCAAAGCTGTCGGTGTATTGCTCCTGAGCCTTCTCGATTGAGTCCAATTGCTCCGCCGACATGAACTCCTCCCTTTCATCCATGGTGACCAAGCTCTTGAATTCATTGCGCAGAAAACTCTTCTGCCTGGCCGTCAGCAGCGCCAAAGACATCTCAGTCGATCGCGGGAATATGACATCGAGATATGTCGCCGCTTGCGTGAGAAGCTGGTTGAGGTACAAGTTGGTATAGTAGAGCGTATACTTTCGCTGGACTTCCGAGCCATCCGCCCGATACGGTTTGGAACGGCCACTCTGGTATTCCCCGGCCATGTCGCGGAACAGAATTCCTGCCGCGATCTCCGGCTGCCCCTTGGCGTACGCCCCGCGAAACGTTCCGGCATGATCGATCATGTCGAGCGGACGCTGCATCAGGTCGGCAACTACCCGCAACCGCAGCGAATCCGGTTCGGTATAGTCCTTTCGGAACGAGATGTCATCAGGCCTCAGGTTGAGGTAGTCCGTCAGGCAAGCGATCCCAAACCGCTCAGGACTAACTGAAGCCGAGTCCAAGGCAAGAGCAGGCCCTGCCGACAGCAGTAACGCGATATTTATGATCAGAAATTGTTTCATGGGCCGACTCAGTATAGATATCGGCGGGAAAAGGGGTCAACAACAATGAAAATGAGGCTATTCTACCTGCCTGAGACCGTCTCGTAGCCGGCCGCTTTCCAGGCGTTGATTCCCCCCTCGACATTAAACACCCGCGTATAGCCGACCGATCTCAGATACCCGGCCGCAATAGCGCTTCGGCGGCCACTGCGACAGAATGTATATATCTCCGCGTTCTTGTCGGCAGGCAGAAGATCCAGCGAAGCACCAAGACTATCGAACGGAATCCGCTCGTCGGCGAATTGCAATCTCTCGGTCAGGAACTCCGGTTCAGTCCGGACATCAAGCAGATAGATTTCATGGTCAGAGTTCGCCTTCTGATGGAGTTGCTCGACTGTTACGTGCGGCACGGAGGATTTGTCGCTTGACATGGAGCAGCCGGAAAGGAATTGCGATACTATAAAGAGGGCACCGATCGCGTGCGCGATCGCGCGCACTACTGCCTGGGCTCCTCGACAGTCTTGAAACTGTAGATCTTCCACTTGTCGTTCACCTTGTGCAGTCCGAAAAACGTGCGGTACCCCTTGGACGCTTCCTTGTCGACAAACGTGACCTCGACCGTCGCGGCATCGGGCGAAACCTGCGCCTCATTCACTATTCGCTGATATGAAAACCACCGCCGCTTGGTCAGGCCGTTGTCGGTCAGGTCGTCAAGCACGTCCTTTGGATTGCGGAACACCCGCGGGCTGTCGGTTTGGAACGCATAGTCCTGATCGATATTTTTCATGAGGGATGCTAAGTCCAGAAGATGCGCCAAGGTCGCCTGGTCGTTCTTCTCCATGGCGCCGAAGAACGATATCACCACCTGGCGCGGGTCACCTTCGGTGGGGTCACTGCCGGTGCAGCCGGCGATCAGGCCGATACCTATCACGAGATACAGGCCAAGGTGTCGTGAGGTTCGCATCGCCGTCATGTCAGAGCCCTCCTGTCAAGGTAATACGATGGCTCTCTCCCAGATCGGCGGCCGGTGTGTAAGCGTAGGATATCTGCATCCTCTTGACATCGAACCCGACACCCAGCGAAAGCCCCGCCCAATTGTCATCGGAATTCTGCGCCCGATAGTTGGTCCCGAAACTGTTGTAACCAAGCCTCAGGTAGATCGGCTTCAGCCGTAGATACTCTGCCCCTATCGCGACAGCCGGGTCGTTGTCGACCGGCACCAGCACATCACCGCTGAAAATGGTATTCAGACCGCGCGGTTTGGCCGCGCCGCCTGCCCGGAACATCATCGGAAGTTTGTCTTTGTCATCGCCCAGTCCGGACAACTGAACACCCAGATTCTGTATCATCACTCCGGCGCTATAGCGCCCGCGATTGGCCGTCCATTTGGCACCCAGGTCAACTGCCACACCGGTAGCCGAGAAGCTCTGGACTTTTTCGTAGATGAGTTTGGCCGTGGCGCCGAACGCGTAGGCTTCACGATATTTCATGGCCAACGTCCCAGCCAGCACCAAGTCACCACCGCTGAATGTTCCGGTGACATCACCCGCCAGATTCGTCTGAGTAAAATCTCCGTAATTGAGGTAATTGAGATGCAGAGCCATAAACTTCGACCCGCTCATCGGATGAACCAGGCCCACAACACCCGACTGCATATCGACGAAGTAGTTGTGGTATTCGAGCATATACCGATTGGTCAACACCGAGGTTATGCCGGCAGGATTGTAATATACCGAGGCCTCATCATCGGCCAGCCCGGTAAACGCACCCCCCATGCCGATCGCACGGGCGCCCACGTTTATTTTCAGGAACGGGAACGAACTGGTCCCCACGTTGGCGTTGGCACCCGTTGCCGGTCCGCAAGCCACCGCGACCATCAGGATAACTACAACAACACTATACCACGCGGGAAGCCGACTGCTGATATTCATAGATCCGCCTTTTTTTCGAGTATAGCTGGAGCGGTTTGGACTGTCAACGTTTATCAGTTTCACAGCGGCCTACCACGACTTGGTTGTCTTGTTCAGAACGGCCTCGACCAGCCGCTTTCCAGCCAGCTTCTGGCCATCCTCTTCGGTTTGGGTGGCAGCCTCATACGGCCCCTCCTGTGTGAACTGCTCTTTCCACATATCCGTCTGGTCCTTGGGATTCTGCAACGCTACATCGAAGCTCATGATCACTTTGTATTGCTGAACGATATCGGACGTATCGTACACGCTGGCCACCCGCTCATAGCGAACAAGCGTTCCGGTCAGCAGCGCGTCGGCGTTGGCCGCCGAAACCACTTTGAGCGTGCCGTCGGCGATAAAGGCATCGACAACGATCTCGGTCAACCGGTCGGTGAGTCCGAACTCTGGCGTCTTGTTATCGAACGGCTGCACCGCGATCGTCTTGATATCTGATTTTCCCTTGGGGTTGAACGTGTACACGCCACAGGAAAGAAGCAACGGAAGAAAGATCATCATGGCCCGGAAGATCCGCCTCATAGTCGTTACACCCGCAACCATGCCGACTGTTCCCCCAGCCTATCGGGAATGCGCCACTTTTCCATTCTTAATGACACTCTTCACCAGATTCACACCATAATGATACGGCAGTTCCCGGTAATCGTCCATATCCCAGATGACCATATCCGCCGGAAGTCCTGCGGCCAGGATTCCGATCTTGCCGCCTCGACCGACCGCACAGGCCGCATTGACCGTCACCGCCGATAGCGCTTCTGCAGCCGTCATGCGATAATGCACAGCCGCGAACGATATCATCATGGGAAGAGATTCGGAGTAGTTCGAGCCGGGATTGCAGTCAGTCGACAACGCCACCGCCACGCCCGATTCAATCATCTTGCGTGCCGGGGCAAAGTGCCGGGCCCCCAATGAAAAGCTGGTCCCCGGAAGCAACACGGCCATGGTGCCGGAACCGGCCAGCGCATGTATACCGTTTTCTGAAACATGAATCAGATGGTCCGCGGAGATGGCCCCCAGAGAGGCAGCCAACTCGGCGCCGCCGGTGCCTTCCAGTTCATCGGCGTGAAATTTGATCCCCAGCCCCAGCGACCGTGCTGCCGACTGAATTCGCCGCGACTGCTCATTATCAAACACCCCTTCCTCACAGAACACGTCCGAAAACAGAGCCAGCTTCCGTTTCGCCACAGCCGGGAGCATCTCTTCGATAAGGAGCCGAACATACTCCTCGCGGTTCTGACGATATTCATCGGGGAATTCGTGCGCTCCCAGAAAAGTCGGCACAATGTCGATCGGGTGCGTGTGGTTCAGTTCGGCGATCACTTCGAGCTGTCTGAGTTCGGATTCGGTGGAAAGGCCGTAGCCTGATTTCGCCTCGATGGTGGTCACTCCGTGTTCGAGAAACCGATCCAGCCGACACCTGGTTTTCTCAAGCAGCGTTTCGGCAGAGGTCTTGCGAAGATCCCGTACGGAGCGTCTGATACCGCCGCCGGCCCGGGCTATCTCCATGTACGATTTGCCCTGGAGGCGCATTTCGAATTCATCTTCGCGGGTGGTCGAGAAGACCGGATGCGTATGCGGGTCTATCAGCCCCGGCGTTACCACCGCACCGCCGGCATCGATAACGACCGCATCAGCCTGCAAGGTGATCGACGACTTCACTGCGTTCATCGACCCCACCCCGACTATCATGCCATCACGTGCAGCGATAGCCGCGTTTGTGACTATAGCCAGATCGTTCATCGACGGGCCAATGCGAGGGGATGCTCCCTGCATCGTAATGAGCTGACCGATGTTAGTGATCAGCAGTGAAGCCGGTGACGTGGCGGACATATACAGGCTACGCCCTACTTGAGCATGGGGATCTTAACTTTGTGCTTCCGGGCAAAACCGGTAGCGTCCTTGTAGCCAGCGTCGACATGACGCATGATGCCGGTCCCGGGGTCATTGGTAAGCACGCGCTGCAGGCGGACAGACATCTCCTTGGAACCATCTGCCACAATGACCATGCCGGCATGTATCGAGTTGCCGATGCCGACTCCGCCACCATGGTGAATAGAGACCCAGCTCGCTCCGGAAGCGCAGTTGAGCAGCCCGTTCAACAGTGGCCAGTCGGCGATAGCATCGGAGCCGTCGAGCATCCCTTCGGTTTCACGATTGGGTGACGCCACCGAGCCGCAATCCAGATGGTCACGTCCGATAACGATCGGCGCCTTGATCTTCCCTCGTTTGACATAGTCGTTGATGATCGCGCCGAACTCCGCCCGTTCGCCGTAGCCGAGCCAGCAGACCCGGGCCGGCAGCCCCTGGAACGGCACTTTCTCATGCGCTTTCTGTATCCAGCGCACGAGTGGTTTGTTATAGGCAAACTTGGTGAGGATGATCTCATCGGTGACATGGATGTCAGCCGGCTCACCGGACAACGCCACCCACCGGAACGGCCCCTTCCCTTCACAGAATAAAGGGCGGATATAGGCGGGCACGAACCCAGGGAAGGCAAACGCATTCTTGAGACCGCCGATCTCCGCCTGGCCCCTGATGTTATTGCCGTAGTCGAATACCACCGAACCGGCCTGCTGAAACTTGATCATGGCATCGCAGTGCTTCACCATTGATTCATACGCCCGCTTCATATACGACTTTGGATCAGCCTTGCGAAGCCGGTCAGCCTCGGCCACGGTCAGACCGTCCGGTATATACCCATTGAGTTCGTCGTGCGCTGAAGTCTGGTCAGTCACGATATCCGGAATGATCCCCCGCCGGAATATCTCCGGGAACACTTCCGCGCAATTCCCCACCAGGCCTATCGAGAGCGGCTCGCCCGACTTGGTGTGCTCTTTGATAAGCTTGAGCGCTTTGTCCAGATGCTTCACCTTAACATCGCAGTAACCAATCTTAAGCCGGCGGTTGATCCGGGCCTCATCGACCTCCACCACGAGCGCCGAGGCGCCATTCATGGTCCCGGCCAGTGGTTGAGCGCCCCCCATGCCCCCCATGCCTCCGGACAGAATCCAGCGCCCGGTGAGGTCCCCCTTGAAGTGCTTGTCCGCCACGGCGGCAAAGGTCTCGTACGTCCCCTGAAGTATCCCCTGCGTCCCGATATATATCCAGCTTCCGGCGGTCATCTGGCCATACATAATGAGCCCCAGCTTCTCAAGTTGCCGGAATTTCTCCCAGGTGGCCCACCTCGGCACCAGATGCGAGTTGGCTATCAGTACTCTCGGGGCATGCTCGAATGTCTGGAAAATACCGACCGGTTTTCCCGATTGGACCAGCAATGTTTCGTCGTTTTCAAGAGTCTGAAGAGATTTGACTATGGCATGGTAGCAGTCCCAGTTTCGGGCCGCCTTACCCGAGCCGCCGTACACGATCAACTCTTTGGGCTTTTCTGCGACATCCTCGTCGAGATTGTTATTGAGCATCCGAAGCGCCGCCTCCTGATGCCAGCTCTTGCAGGACAGTTTGACACCATGGGCGGCGGAAACAGTGAGCGGTTTCATGGACAGACTCCCGCGTAATTTGTCATAGTGAGCGCGAATATACTTCCCCGCAAAGCCCAAGTCAAACAATCTGTTAGGCTTGCTGTTCGGCGGCCGGACAGAGTATATTGTGGCCGGTATCAAGGAGCGGAAAAATGGCTCAACACATAGCGCTACCCGCGTTTCATGAACTGAAGGCCAGACGCATTGTCCGAGTTAATTTCAAAAGGTGTGGAAATTGATAAAAAAGTAGCGTAGCCTTTCGGTGAACTCAAAACCGAAGCGGTCGTGTAGAAGCACGACCCACGAAAGGATACGCCGATGACAAAGTACACGAAGTTGAGGAGTGAGACAAGGACAATCGAGGAAT